>JAKJAE010000409.1 GCA_022707665.1 Chloroflexota bacterium | reverse complement strand
GCCTACCTGAGGGATGAAGGGGCTCGTGCCCTGGGGCTGCCACTGCAGTATGTGGTCCGTTACGCAACGACAGAGCCCCTGGGCCTGTTCTCCGACTCGACGACTACCTTTGGCACCACAGCCTATCCGCTGGTGTGGGCTAGCTTTGCTTTCGTGGGCGGAATCGAAGACCACATTGTGGTGACCGAAGGTGTTTTCCCTGCCGAACAGGTTGGTTCATCGGATTTCGTCGATGTGATGATCCACGAGGATCTGGCTGGCACGATAGGCGCCAGATCGGCGAGACGTTCATCGCCTACGTTCAGACTCGATCTGAAGGGGGCGGCACCCGCAGCGTCCAGATTCCGGTGCGTATCTCCGGCATCTGGCAGGCCCGTGATGCCAGCGAACCTTTCTGGTTCCTGCGGATGAGCGCATTCACCGAACGGCTGATCGTGGCGGAGGATTCGTTTACCGGTGCCGTTGGCTCTCAGCTTCAGGACGAAGTCTACACGGCGGCCTGGAACATCGTGATGGAAGGGCAGGACATCAGTCACGGTGATGCGGCGCTGCTGATGCGACGCACGCAGACAGTGCAGCAGCGGACCGCTGGGCTATTGCCCGATACTGTACTCAGTCGATCCCCTATGGATGCGCTGATCACGTACCGGCGATCCGCGAGTATGCTCACGATTCTGCTCTACGCTTTCAGTGTTCCCATTCTGGGATTGCTGCTTGCATTCATCATGCTTGCTTCTGGTCTATCTGTTGACCGTCGCCGCCAAGAGGTTGCGGTACTTCGCAGTCGTGGTGCAATGGCGCTCCAGATGATCGGGACCGCTACGTTGGAGAGCGTGCTCTTGGGGGCAGTAGCTCTGGCGATCAGTTCTCCGGTTGGAGCCATCATCGCGCGGTTGCTGGGACAGGCCCAGGGTTTCCTGAGCTTTGCGAGTGTTGGCGATGGACTGCGTGTGTCGGTCACGTCGGATGCCCTACGCTTTGGCGCCATTGCTGTAGCAGTCGGTGTCGTTGCACAGGTTCTCCCGACATTTGGCTCGGCAGGTCACACCGTTGTTTCCTACAAACTCGAGCAGGCACGGCTGATGCGCAGACCCTGGTGGCAACGTGTCTGGCTGGATCTCTTCCTGTTCCTGCCGGCAGCCTATGGGGCCTATGTGTTATCGAATCAAGGCACAGTGGTGGAGCTTCAGGGGTTGTTTGGGGAGTCCACCTATCAGGACCCGTTTATGTTCCTGGTCCCTGCACTGGGGATCTTTGCACTGACGCTCTTCTTTTTGCGTTTTGTCCCATTGCTGATGACTATCGTCAGTTGGATTGCAGCGCGCACTCGCTCTGTGGGCCTGTTGATGGCGGCACGTCATCTGGCTCGGACGCCTAGCTCCTATGCGATGCCCCTGATCCTCCTGGTCCTCACGCTCAGCCTTTCCACTTTCACGGCCTCGTTGGCCTTTACTCTGGATGGGAGTCTGAGGGATCGCACCTACTACCAGGCCGGCGCGGATCTTCGTTTTCAGGAGCAAGGCGCTATCACTCAGGCGGAGTCCAGTGCCCCAGCCTCTGTGCTGGAAGACATGGAGCCTGGTACGTCAGAGGCAACGGCGACCGGTCCCACGTGGTCCTTCCGACCCATGGTCGACTATCTCAGCTTGCCTGGGATCAATGCAGCGATGCGCGTCGGCACTTACCCGGCGGTGGCAGTGGTGACGGCTGGACGAACTGAAGGTGTCTTCAAAGGAATCGAGCGCACCAACTTTGCGCAGATTGCCTACTGGCGCGATGACTTCTCCGAACAGAGCTTGGGTGCTCTGGTGAACGGGCTGGCGCTTCATCGCGATGGGGTGTTTGTCCCCGAGAGTTTCCTGGAGCAGAACTTTCTCCATATCGGTGACTATATCCAGGTTGAGGTGACAACCTACGGTGTATCGACGTTGATCGACCTGGCCATCACAGGGACGTTCGAGTACTTCCCGACGTGGTATCCATCGCAAGGCCCACTCTCTGTCGGCAACTTGGACTACCTCTTTGAGGCGACCGGTCAGCAGTATCCGTATGATGTCTGGCTGGATGTGGCTCCCGGCGCTGATCTGGCTGCGCTGGTCAGCGAGGATATCGGTCTGTTGCCTGAGGATTTGCGGGCGCCACAGTTGGAGATCGAGGCCGAGAAGGCATCACCAGATCGTCAGGGCCTTTTTGGCCTGCTGTCGGTAGGATTTGCTGCAGCGGCTGTTCTCACGGTCCTGGGGTTCCTGCTCTATGCGGTCTTCTCATTCCGCCGGCGATTCATCGAGTTCGGCGTTCTTCGGGCTGTGGGGCTATCGACTCGGCAGATGACGGCGTTCCTGGGCTGGGAACTCGCGTTCCTGATACTGATGGGTGGAGGGCTGGGGACGTTGCTTGGGGCCGCGGTTAGCCGTTTCTTTATCCCTATGATGCAGGTGGGGATCGACGAGGCCTCGCTGATACCGCCCTACGTGGTGGATCTCGCCTGGCCTGCTATTCTGGAGATCTATGCCCTGTTTTTGGGGCTTTTCGTGGTTGCCTCCGTCGCGCTGACCGTGATGCTGCAGCGCATGAGGATTTCCGAGGCGGTCAAACTCGGCGATACCGCCTAGAACCTGACCTCGAAGGGCACTCTAGTCGTGAGTGAGGTTGTTTCCTAAGGGAATA
>JAKJAE010000408.1 GCA_022707665.1 Chloroflexota bacterium | reverse complement strand
TCTGGTATTCCCACTCACAAACCGATGCCCCGCACAAAGATCGTCAGGCCCTGCTCACCACGGAGGCGGAGGATGTGCCGGCGGAGGCGATGTCTGCGCCCTCGCAGGCGCTGCCGGCTGGGGCGCCGGACGTTGGCGCCGACCTACTTGTGCCACCATTGGAAGGCCCGAGCAGCACCGCAACGGTCCCGATCCTCATAGCAGTCGCCTCGGGACTAGCGGTGACGACGGCAGCAATGGTGATCGGCCTCTTGAGGCGGAGATGAGAGATTGCTTCAGCCAGCACCGGCTGCGACGGTCCGCATGGAGGTTAGGATGCCGGCGGTTAGTGTAGTCGTTCCTTGCTTCAACCACGCGCGCTTTCTGCCGCGTGCAGTTCAGTGCATACTGGCACAGACCTTCGCGGATTGGGAGGCCATAGTAGTCGACGATGGCTCGACGGATGATACGCCCCAAGTCGGGGCTCAGTTCACCGACTCGCGTGTGCGCTACATCCGCCAAGAGAATCGCGGACTCAGTGGTGCGCGCAACGCAGGTATTCGTGCGGCCGAAGGTCGGTATCTTGCCTTCCTGGACGCCGACGACGAGTGGGAGCCACGCTTTCTGGAGACCTGTCACAGCATCCTCTCGGCTTTGGGTGGCGTTGCGGCGGTCGTGACGCTGAGCAGTTTCATTGATGAGCGTGGTCAGGTTCTGCTGCAGTCGGGCGGTCAGATAGTCGAGCCGGCGTCATTCGGCAATCGACTTCTGGAAGGGGGATTCTTCCCGGTGCACGCGGTCTTGGTCCGTGCCGACGTGGTCAGGAGCGTGGGCATGTTTGACGAATCCCTGACGAGTGTGGAGGATTGGGACCTGTGGCTCCGCATCGTGCGGCACGGGGCCAAAGTGGCCGGCACCCCTCACGTCTTGGCACGGTACAGGGTCTCAACCAACAGCATGTCGACGAACGCTGCCCGGATGCACGCGAACCGTATGGCCGTGTTGGCTAAGCACTTCGGGCCACCCGATGGCGATCCTGCAGACTGGTCGACGAACGGACGACGAGCCTACGCCTTCGCCTACCGCAGCACCAGCCTGGGTCATCTGCAACAAGGTGACCCAGACACGGCCTGGCGCTGGCTTAGCG
This sequence comes from Chloroflexota bacterium, assembly GCA_022707665.1. Taxonomy (GTDB): domain Bacteria; phylum Chloroflexota; class Anaerolineae; order B4-G1; family SLSP01; genus PWVB01. The sequence goes on along the minus strand of JAKJAE010000408.1, from coordinate 1,548 downwards.
AGGCTGGAAACGTGTGGCCACCGATTCTGGCACGGCTGGACACTTTCTACGAACTGGCGCTCGGTGATCAGCCGCGGGGGTATCGTGGCAACGTTGTCGATCTGGACATTGCCGCCAACGGCGCTGAGATGCTGCGACGCATTGATGGATTGTTCACTTCAGCCGATGAGCAGGTTCGGGCACTGCGCGATGTAGCCTACGGGAATGCCTATCTGGCGCTAGGAATGCTGGCCGACCAAGCCGGGCAGTGGGGACCAGCGCGGGGCTATATGGTACGCGCTTTGCGCGCCCACCCCACCATGGTACGCCGGCCTGGCGTCGCGCGCCGACTCATAAAGCTCTTTGCCGGGAAGCGCATAGCTAGCCGGTTGCGCCACCTGCGGCCGCGTGAAAGGCGCCAACCGCTCACGGAAAGCGAGGCTTAATGCGCATTCTGTTTGTCTCCAATTTATACCCACCCTTTGAACTGGGAGGTATGGAGCAGCTCTGTCAGGAGATCGTGGATCGCTTTCGAGGACGAGGACATACTTGCCACGTTTTAACCAGCCGCCACGGAGTGGAGGGCCAATCGCCTTCGGAAGAGGGCGTGACGCGCGCGCTGCATCTAGAGGCGGACGTTCTCTATTACCGTCCGCTTGATTTCTTTCTCCGGCGTCCCTGGCAGGAGCTGGCCAATCGCCGTACGCTACGCCGCGTTGTGGCCATGTTCAAGCCCGATGTGGTCTTCATCTGGGGAATGTGGAATCTGTCACCGCGTGTGGCTGGCTGGCTGGAGCAACGGATGCCAGACCGGGTAGCCTACAACATCGAGTCATACTGGCCTCTGGATACCGATCCACATACAGCTTATTGGCGCAATCCTGGGAGGCGTAAGTTGACGCGCGCCTTGCTGTGGCCGGCAGCAAAACTCGCGCTTGGCATATTGAAGTTTGAGCACTATCCCTTTCGTCCTCAGTTCCACCACGTGTCGTGTTGTAGTCAGTACGTCGTGGAGGTTCTGACCGATGCCGGTATTCTGCCAGCGGGTGCTGTAGTCATTCTTAACGGCATCGACCCTACACCATTCACTACCAATCAAGACCAGGAGCACGAGCGGAACGGGCTTCTGCATTTGCTGTATTTCGGCGCGTTGCTGGAGCATAAGGGCGTTCATACGGCAATCGAGGCACTTGGTCTCCTGCAACAACAGGGCCTCGCCGATCAACTGCGCCTAACGATTGTCGGCGGCGGACAGCCAGAGTATGAGGCAAGACTTCACGCGCTTACCGAATCCTTGGGCTTGCGAGGGAGAGTGTGTTTCACTGGTCGGGTGTCCCGCTCGGAAATGCCGGGGATACTAAGAGAACACGATGTGTTTTTGTTCACATCGATCTGGGCTGAACCCTTTGGGAGAACGATTATCGAGGCCATGGCTGCTGGCCTGGCTGTCATAGGGGCCAATGTTGGCGGCAGCCGCGAGATATTCAGGTTCTGCCAAGAGGATCTGCTCTTCGAGCCTGGAGATGCTCAGGCGTTAGCCCAGCAGATTCAAAGGTTCTTGGGTGATCC
>JAKJAE010000407.1:261-2683 GCA_022707665.1 Chloroflexota bacterium | reverse complement strand
GCGGCAAAGGCACGGGGTGAGCGCTACCGTGTGTTGGTTAGGGCAAAGGTGGGGACCGGCGACGATTGGAGCCTGAGTGCACTTCCAACGGCGTTACGACCTGATCATCCTCTAGGCCGGCTGGGCAGCAAACAGATGGGCGTCGTCTATACGTCTGACATCTATGGTGAGATCACGTTGATCATTGAGGAGCGCGAGCCCATCCCTTCGGCGGCCACGATGCTGCGGGATCTTCTCGACATCTACGTAGATGACAGCGCCACCTTGGTAGGCTAGCCAATGAGCGCCCGCCCACGCATGGTCAGTCTCTCCGTGGTCGCGCTGACGGCTGGCCTGGTGTTGCTTGCGCAAGTGCTGGCGATAGGTGGTTGTCTGGTACGCGGAGCGCGACCGGCTACATCGGCCACGCCAACCCGCGCACCTCGTGCGGTGAGCATCGATCCTGGGACGCCTACGGCGACTGCCACGCCTGTGGCTACGCCGACTGCCACCACGCCGCCGACATCGACTCCACGTCCGACGTCAACGCCTCGTCCGCCGACGGACACGCCAACACCAACAGATACCCCGGCGCCGACGGCAGAGGGGCTGCCCGCAGACGCGATCGGAGCCACGAGCGATGTTAGCGACACCGTAGAGACTCCCCTAAACACAGGCATTGCCATCACCCCACGCGTGGATGACCCAGCATCGCCCTTCTACAACACGATGTGGGTGGGGCTATATGGCACGCCTGGTGGGCGCGGCCTGGGCATCCTCGGCACCGCCTCTCCGACCGAGACGGTAGTGATGGCGGTGCAGCAAGCAGAAGCCTACCAGGCCTTGCTCCCTGGCATACGTATCATCCCGTTTTTCCATATGGTAGTGACCATCGCCGATGCGCATCCGGGGCCCGACGGTGACTATGTTCATCGGGTGTCGGGGGAGCGCATACAGAGCTGGATAGACGTCGCACGTGCCAATGGACTCGTCTGTGTTCTCGACGTTCAGCCGGGCTACAGCCCTATCGAGTCGGAGCTAGCCTACGTAGATCCATTCCTGAGGCAGCCAGGCATACACCTCGCACTCGATCCGGAGTTCATGATGCTCGATGGTGTATCAGTGCCGGGCCAGAGGATCGGGACAATGACCGGTGCGCACGTGAATCAGGCGCAAGCCTGGCTTGATGTCATCGCTGCCGAAACGGGCGAGCGCAAAGTGCTTGTCATCCACCAGTTCGACGACCGGATGCTCAGCGGCAAAGAGAGTGTCATCGACTATCCATCCGTATCTCTGGTCTGGGATTCGGACGGTTTCGGTGGCCCTGGCGCCAAGATCGCCGACTATCAGCAGTACGCTGACGAGCCAGGCTTTGAGTACGGCGGCTTCAAGCTGTTCTATGACTACGACGTACCCCTGATGGATCCAGCCGATGTCGTCGTTCTGGACCCGTTACCGGCCTTCGTGGTCTACCAGTAGTATCTGGTCGACTGTGCCAGAGCCGTGGGCAGAGTCCTGCCCACGGCTCTGGCCGTGTTGGAGGAAGTCATTCGAGCTTGAGCTCTTCGCCAAGCAAGTAGTGGCTGAACCAGGTAAGGTTCTGGTGCATCACAGCATGGTTCTCGCGGGGTCGCGTGATCGGATGCCCCATGCCCGGGAAGATGAACAGCTCTACGGGCACGTTCATCTCCTTCAGTCCGCGATAGAGCTCCATCGCATTCGACAGCGGTACGCGTCGATCCTCAGCTCCGTGTTGAATGAGCATAGGCGTCTTTGCGTTCGCCAGGTTGCTCATCGGTGCTGCGCGCACATAGGGTTCCCGATCGCGGAACGGTGAACCCGACAGGTAATCAGTCGTGAAGTCGGGCACATCGTTGCTGACGTGGTAGGTGTACCAGTCGGATATCCCCGCGCCCACGGAGACAGCACGAAAAGCGCTGGAGTGGAGGCCAGCGAAGGCTGAGATGTACCCGCCCTGGGACCAGCCCATACAGCCCACGCGATCGGGATCGATCCAGCCAAGCGAAGCCAGGTGCTCGATCCCTGACTCGATGTCCCATAGGTCACCAACCCCGAGGTTGTTCACGTTCAGTTCCCGGAAGGCCTGGCCCCGGCCGATCGAGCCGCGGTAGTTGGGCTTGAGAACCAAAACATCCTTATTGACGAATTCGATGGCAGGATAATACCGGGCGTCCTCAGCGGTGAGAAGGTGAGCCGGCGAGAACCATGCCGGGCCGCCGTGGACGATGATGACCAGAGGGTAGCGTCGGGCAGGATCGAACGCTGATGGTTTCCGCAGCACGCCCTGGATGGTCGTTCCGTCTCGGCTTGTCCACTCGATGGTCTCAATCGTACCCAACTCCCATTCATCGATAGTAGCACCGTAATTCGTTATCTGTCTGATCTGCAAGCCCTCTGGTCCAGCATCGGCCAGGTAGACCTC
>JAKJAE010000407.1:0-251 GCA_022707665.1 Chloroflexota bacterium | reverse complement strand
CTGTCGACTCACTTGTGCCCAGGAAGACCATTCGTCCCGAATCTGAGACATGGGGCCTCCCACTGAGGCTGAGTCCCCGCAGGTCGATTCGGCTCAGCGTCGCCGTTGGAGTGGCGTCAGTCGGTTGAGCGCTCTCTTGTGCGTGTACGGTGAGGCTCGAAAGCACCGGGGTGGCCTGCACAAGATGCACTGCAGTGCCGTCTGCGTAGGTGCAGTAGATGCCGCTCGGTGCCCACTGGTAACTCAGAATC
>JAKJAE010000406.1 GCA_022707665.1 Chloroflexota bacterium | reverse complement strand
CCCGCTCGACCCCGCTTGCGCGCGCTGCGTCGAGGACATTCCGTGTTCCCGCAACGTTCGACTGGTACAGCAGGTCCACCGAGTTCCGCCAGTACTGCGACACTGCAGCAGCATGGAACACCACCTCACATCCAGCCATCGCGCTGCGGAGTGACTCAACGTCCATGATGTCGCCGGTTACGAGCTCCGGCTCCAGGCCGTCCAGGGCCGTCAGCCGTGACGAGACTCGGCGCAATGCACGCACAGAGTAACCACGTGCCAACAGGGCTTCAACGATGTTAGCACCTACGCAGCCGGTCGCCCCGGTTACAAGCACCGTGGACATAGATAGCCTACGCTTCGGGACGACTACCCGCGGCGACCGGGATGGACACGACATGCTCCTGGTACCATCTCCAGAAGCGCTGCATTCCCTCCTCGACGGTCACACTGGGTTGGTATCCCAGGAGCGCAGTGGCCCTCGAAACGTCCGCGTAGGTGACCTTGGGCTCGCTTGCCGGTGCGGGCGGCGTCTCCATCATCGCGGGGCGGCCCACAAGGCGCTCGACCAGCTCGACGAAGTCGGCCATCCGTACAGGTTGTCCGCGCCCAAGATTCAGGCGCTCATAGCCCAGCGGGCGCTCCAGAGCTGCGATCACGCCGCTGACGATATCCCCGACGTAGGTCCAGTCACGGTACATCTCGCCTGCATCGTACAGCTTGAATGACTTGCCGTAGACAATGCTGTCAGTGATGATGTAAGGCATCATATCGGGTCTGCCGCGCTCCCCGTAGACGCTAAAGAATCGCACCGCCGTGAAGGTGATGCCAAAGAGGTTGTGATAGGTGTACCCCATCAACTCACCTGCAATCTTGGACGCGGGATAGGGCGCCAGCGGCTTTCCCAGCGGGTCATCCTCACAGAAGGGCAAGTGCTCAGTGTTTCCATAGACGGATGATGTTGAGGCAAAGACTACGTGCGGCACCCCTGCCTTACGCACAGCTTCCAGCACGTTGACGGTGCCCCGGATGTTGACGTCGGTATACAGGGGAGCCCGTTCGATCGAATAGCGTACGTTGGCCATCGCCGCCAGATGGGCTACGGCGTCGAATGACCCACTCCCCACGACACATGCGACACCGGCTTCATCCCGCAGGTCGACCTCAGCGAGCGAGAAACGGGGATAGGTCTCCAGGACGGCGACGTTGGCACGTTTTCGAGCCGGGCTGTAGTAGTCGTTGAAGCTATCCAGGCCTACTACGGTGTCGCCACGCGACAGCAGCGCCTCAGCCAGGTTACTGCCGATGAAACCTGCCGCTCCAGTCACAAGAAATCGCATCTAGGGTTGCCTCCCGCGCTACTGAGTCTCACACTCCCTCGCGACACCAGCGCCTCACTCACTCCGCCGGATGTCCTGGACGTTGAGCTGCAGATTGGTTCTACCGTTCCATTCGTTGAGGTCGAGCGAATACGCGAGGTCGATCCTTGGCGGCAACTTCCCCATCCAGTGCCCCTGCCTGAACGCGATGGCGTCCCAGCGCCGACCGGTGCTATCAGCCAGAGCAAGTTTGAGATGTCGCCCATCCCCTACCGCTCGAGCGTCAAGCACAGGCACACGACGGCTCACGAAGACAGGAGTCGGATTTCCATATCCGAAGGGCTGCAAGCGCTCCAGCTCGGAATATAGCGCCTCCGAGAGAGCACTCAGCGACGTCTCAGCATCAACTGCTAACGTCGGGATAAGCACCCCTTCTCCAAACTGTGCCCGCGCCAGTGAGGACAGGCGCGCTTCCAGTTCTGGTAGCCGATCGGTGCGAATCGTAAATCCTGCAGCAGCAGCGTGACCACCGTAACGCTCGAGTAGATCGCGCACCAAGTCAAGCGCATCAATGATGTGAAACTCCGGGATGGAACGTGCCGAACCCTTACTGAACTGGCCGTCGACCGAGACCACAACCGACGGGCGATAGAACTCATCCAGAAGCCGGCTCGCTGCGAGGCCGACGATGCCCGGAGCCAACTGGTCAGAAGCCACGAAGATCAGGGGGGGCGCGTCGCCGTTCCGGTCAAGCCACCCCCGATGGTGGTGGAGCCCCTCGTCGTCCCGGCGCGTTTCGCAGAACGATAGCAACGATGTCGCTACGTCCTGCGCCTCCTGCGTCATTTCCCGGCGCCGAAGGTTCAGCTCGTCCAGCTCCTTCGCCCAGTCAAGCGCAGGCGCCATGTCGGGTGCCAGAAGCAGATTCAGGGCCGTCATCGCCTCGTCCAGACGCCCAGCCGCGTTGAGCCGTGGAGCCAGGACAAACCCGATCGTCTTCGTCGTCACCTTGCCCGGCATGATGCCGGCAACCTCAAGGAGAGCGCTAAGCCCGGGGCGCCGTGCCGCATTGATCTTTCTCAGCCCCCTGGCGACTAGCGTATGGTTCTCTGCAACAAGCGCCACCATATCGGCCACAGTGCCAAGCGCCACCAGGTCAAGCAGATCATCGGTAGCGAGTTCGCGCTGCGTAGTGGGGAGCGGCGCATTCCGGTTCGCAAGCATCAACGCCCGAGCAAGTTCGAAAGCGACACCGACACCCGCCAACTCGCCCAACCCGGCGGCGCCTGAGGGATGTTTCGGATTGATCACAACGTTGGCCGGCGGCAGGTGGTTGCCCGGTCTGTGGTGATCCGTGACGATAACGGTCAGTCCCAACTCGCGCGCGTACGCCACCT
>JAKJAE010000405.1 GCA_022707665.1 Chloroflexota bacterium | reverse complement strand
ACCGTACCCCCGGTGCGCCGGCCCCGCCTCCCGCATCCACAGCGTCTCCTCGCTTCGAAACGCGTTCAGATAGAGGTGCAGAACCAGGTCAGGGATGGCGGCGTCAGTCCGGTTGGTGTAGGTCAGCGTCTCCGTCGCACGAATCGTGTGCGTCTCGGGATCATAGTGAGCATCGATGGCATAGGAAGCCACGTCCGGAGGTGCAACAACGCTCGCCTGGGCCACCGCCTCGCGAGTAGGGAGGATGAAAGGGCTGAGGACAAGACCAAGGACAACCAGGCACCGCCACAGGACAGCCGCAGCACGAGTCCGACAGGTGCCGCCGACACTCCCAAGTCCCCGGAACCGAAGGCCAGCCCCGTTGTGCTTATCCCTGGTTGCCTGCCGCTTACTCCGCGTCATAGCCGTGGGGGTGCGACTGGTGCCATGCCCAGGCGCTGGCAACGATATCGCGCAGATCGGGGATCTGCGGCTCCCACCCCAACAATGCGCGTGCACGGGAAGCGTCCGCGACAAGGATGGGCCCATCACCGCGGCGGCGTTCGACCACCTTGGCCGGGATACTGTGCCCCGTGATCTGGCGCGCCGTATCGATGACCTCCTTGACGGAGTACCCCGCCCCATTGCCCAGATTACAGATCAAGACCGGGTGCTCGTCGAGCGCACCCAGGGCCAGAATGTGCGCCTGCGAAAGATCCAGCACGTGGACGTAGTCGCGAATGCACGTGCCATCCGGCGTGGGATAGTCATCCCCAAAGATGAAGACCCGCGATCTCTGACCGAGCGCCACCTGCAGGACCAATGGAATGAGGTGCGTCTCCGGATCGTGCGCCTCGCCCCGCGTGGGGGGCGTGGCCCCAGCTGCGTTGAAATACCGCAGAGCCGCGAAACGCAAGCCGTGGATCCGGTTGTACCACATCAGCGCCTCTTCGATCATGCGCTTCGTATGCCCATAGACGTTCGCCGGCCCGATGGGGTCGTCTTCGACCAGCGGCGAGTCCTTGCTGACATAGACACCGGCGCTTGAGGAGAAAACGAGCTTCCTCACACCGTGTGCAACCGCGGCATCGATCAGCGAAAGGCTGCCGGCCACATTGTTCCGGAAGAACACACCGGGCTGCTGCATCGATAGCCCGGCTTCGATGAAGGCCGCAAAGTGGATGATGGCGTCGTAGGGACCATCGTCAAGGGCTAGGTCCAGCGTCGCTCGATCGAGGATGTCGCCCAGGACAAACTTCGCTGCTGCCGGGACTGCCTGTCGATGTCCTTTGATGAGGCTGTCATAGACGGTCACCTGGTGACCCGCGTCGAGCAACTGCTGTGTGACGATGCTACCGATATACCCCGCGCCGCCTGCCACGAATACCTTCATAGATGTCCTTTTCCCGTGCCTACCTGGTTCGCCGCCCTGCCCCCTGACACCAACGTAAGTCTAGGCCCGCTACCCCAGTAGTGCAACAACGCGCCCACGCTGCTCGCCTGCCCAGCAGCTTCATAGTGCGCCAGGGCTTCATCCAGCCTGGGCACATCCACATATCTTCCACCGGCCATAGCATCCACGATGTTCTCGAGCGCTGTGACCGGCACCGCCATCCTTTCGGCAAAGACGGCCGCGGTCTCCACACTACTGGGATCGCGGAGTTGGATGGCAAGCCAGTCGCGCCACTCCTTGAGAGCGGCGTCGGGAACGAACGGTAGCCATTGCACCGGCGTCACACTCTCCAACGCCGCCGCCACGCCATCACGATCCAGGGCAGCATAGGATTCACGATCAAGGTGCACCCGCAGTGCATTATGGTGGATGAACCGCGACTCCCAATCCGGCCAGATCGCGCTATCCCGGTAGAGTGGGATGAAGACGTCATCGGCCCAGATCTCATCCCACACCAGGTGCACGAGGTATCCGCTCACAAACGCTGCCTGCGCTGGCGATAGTGACCAGGGGTCCGCCAATGAAGGATACGCGGTCAGAAGCCTGTCACAGGCAGGGCCGCGATGAAGGTCCGAGAGGCTGTAGAAGTGGGTCTCCACCCGGCGCTGTCCCGTGATCGTTTGAACGTCGCCTGCGGTGTTACCAAGAAGGAAAGCCCCGGATTCTGCTTCGAGCCGGTCGCTTAGCCACGCAGGAAGTCCCGGAGCAAGGAGGATCTGCTGCGCATAATGCAGATGCTGAAATGGCGTTGGCACAGGGCTATTCTAGCGGCCAACGCCGCACGAGCAAGACCCCCCGCCGTCCGGGGCCGCAGGCCGAGTAGATATCCCGGCCTGCGGCCATCTCGGGTGCTCAGAGGCGGCAACCACCACGCACCCTGCTACTTCGGGAAGCGGCTGATCACCTCAATCCGCGTGGGCAAGGCTACCCGGTCACCCATCTCCAGGGCTGCGTGGGATTTTGGCTCGCGGCGCGGGGTGACCAGCACCTCGAGCAGCGTTCCCTGCTTGGTGTACTCCTCACGCAGATAGGCCTGTCCAAGCAGATAGCCCTGCGTATCGACGCTACAGCTCGTGACCCGTCCCACCACTCGGCCCCGGTCATCGACAACCGGATCGAGCGGCTGCGGCATTGGTTGCCCCTTCTCCTGAACGCGGAAGCGAACCACGGATGCATCTCGCTTCGCTTCGAGGTCCAGGTATGCCTCACGGCCCACGAAGAAAGGCTTGTAAGCCTTCGGATAGGTCCCGAACCCGGCCTCGCCCATCGTC
>JAKJAE010000404.1 GCA_022707665.1 Chloroflexota bacterium | reverse complement strand
GACCGCGCCCTGTTGTGGTTGGTGATGAGCCTCGATCATGTATGGTGCTCCCCCTACTTCTCACAACCCTGGTGTGCTGGGGAGCGCGCAAACGGCAGAGCGACTAGCCACACCATAGGCCCTCGGCTTCCCCGGACGCCGCGAGCGATTGCGGGGGAGGGCCGGTGTGGTATAGTGGCGATCAGCCAATCACCGGAGGAGAGACTTCATCTATGTTCAAGAGCCATGGCTGTGGTGAACTGAGGCTGGCGCACGTCGGGACTGATGTCAAGTTGGCCGGCTGGGTCCATCTGCGGCGCGATTTCGGAGGTGTGATCTTCATCGTGCTGCGGGATCGCGCTGGCGTAGTACAGGTGGTTGTGAGTGCCGACGTGTCCGCTGATGCGCGAGCTGCAGCTGCGGAAGTGCGAAGCGAGTACGTGATCCAGGTCGAGGGAACGGTTCGTCGCCGCCCTGACGATCAAGTGAACCCCGAATGGCTGACCGGCGAGATCGAGGTTGAGGCTCGCTCAGTTCAGATTTTGAACACATCCAAGACACCGCCGTTCTACATCTATGACGACGGCGCGGTCGATGAGGCTCTGCGGCTGCGCTATCGCTACCTCGATCTGCGACGCGCTCGCATGCAGCGCAACATCATCCTGCGCCACCGCGCGGTCCAGTTCATCCGGCAGTTCATGAACGCTGAGGGGTTCCTGGAGATCGAGACTCCCTACCTTTTCAAGTCAACGCCGGAGGGAGCCCGCGACTATCTCGTGCCAAGCCGCGTTCATCCGGGGAAATTCTACGCGTTGCCCCAGTCGCCCCAACAGCTCAAACAGCTCTTGATGGTCGCAGGTTTCGAGCGCTATTACCAGATAGCACGCTGTTTTCGTGACGAGGATCTGCGTGGCGACCGCCAGCCGGAGTTCACACAGCTGGACTTCGAGATGTCGTTTGTCCATCGCGACGACGTTCTGGACGTCGTCGAGCGCATGTTCACAGCTATGGTTCCCGAGGTTACGCCGCACAAGCGGGTTGTGTCTCCTTTCCCACGCCTTTCGTATGCTGAGGCCCTTGACCGGTACGGATCTGACAAGCCCGATCTGCGTTTTGGTTTGGAGCTCACCGACCTGACCGAGGTCCTGAGTGCGAGCGAGTTTCGCGTGTTTCAAGAGGCGGCGGCGAACCGTGGACAGATCAAGGGCATTGTGGCACCGGGCTGCGCAGTCTACACACGTCGCGAGCTCGATGAGCTGACTGAGATTGCGAAGCGCGAAGGCGCCCGTGGGCTGGTGACGCTGGCGCTCGCTCCCGAGGGACCCAAGGGACCGGCGGTGAAGTTCCTGACCGAGGGCGAGATCTCGGTGATCGCAGAGAAGCTTGGGGCTACTGAAGGTGACCTTATCTGCATTGTGGCGGCAGAGCGCAGGGTGGTTGCCGCGGCACTCTCCGCGTTGCGGCTCACCTTCCGCGATCGTCTGGGACTCGTGGATCCGGACCTGATCGCGTTTGGGTGGGTTCTGGATTTCCCCATGTTCGAGTGGAACGCCGAGGCGGAGCGGTGGGATGCAGCGCACCATCCGTTCACGTGGCCGCGGCCGCACACCTATGAGGAGATGATCGCTGATCCGGCGGCAGTCCTCTCCGATGCCTATGATCTGGTATGCAATGGATGGGAGATTGCCTCAGGCAGCATTCGTATCCACGACCCTCAAGTTCAGTCCGACATCTTCCGGATCCTGGGCTATGATCCTGCGGATGCAAAGGCGAAATTCGGCCACATGATGGAAGCGTTCTCGTATGGCGCTCCACCGCACGGCGGGATGGCGCCGGGCATCGACCGTCTACTGGCAATTCTGGCCGACGAGGCCAACATCCGCGAGGTGATCGCATTCCCCAAGACGTCGCAAGCTACCGATCTGATGGCCGATGCTCCGGCAGAGGTGCCCGACCAACTGCTCCGTGATCTGCATATCCGCATAGACAATGAGTCGTAAGGGATAGGCTTGGACCGTGTCGCGTCGATCGCTCCGCAGCCCTTCGTTTGAGTTGTCCTGGGAATCTACCATGGATGCCTTCCGGCTCGAGACGCCCGGGCGGGCATTCGAGGGCGTGCCGGGCGTGCGATTTGTTCAGGGGCACCGGGTCAGGACGCTCACCGCCCTGGATCTTCAGGCGGGCCGTGAGGTGGAAGAGCAGATCGAGGATCGACATGGTACGGGTCAGGAACTGCAGTTGCAGTTTCAGGAGTCGTGTGGTCTGGCTCTGACCTTCCGCATCAGATTGTACCCAGGGCGCCCCTTTGTTCTGATGCGCATCTGCGTGACGAATGTGGGCCCTCACGTCGTCAGGCTGCGGCATTTCTTCGTACGCACGGAACCGGGTGGGCTGACAATGACTGCGCCTCCCACCGCATTCTACGCCAACGGATGGCAATCGAATTCAGCAACCGGATTGCTGCCTCTGGGGGTGCGGGACCCACGGGGGCTGGGCGCCGGCTCGGTGGGCCGTCGCTGCACAGCGTGGAATCCTGTCACGCCCTGGTCCCAGCGGCTGGACCGGCACTGGAGTGAGACTGTCGGGGCCATCGTTACGTCGCGCGAGGCGCTTATCGGGGGCATCCTGTCGTTGGCTGACCAGTTCGGACAGGTCTGGGCCGACCTTCGCCCCGCACATCTCAAGACGCTTTTGCAGACGCAACTCGATGACGTGCCGCTGGCGGTGGG
>JAKJAE010000403.1 GCA_022707665.1 Chloroflexota bacterium | reverse complement strand
CGAGCCATTCCTACAACGATCGTCCGAACGTCTATTGGGGGTTCGATGATGTGGCGCTGGGAAAAGCGGGGAGTCTGCCGACCACGCTCTCGCCCAACCCGGTGCCCGACTGGAAGCCCGGGGACCCGAGCCCGGACCATGGTGCAGCTCGTCAGTTCGCGGACTGGTACCTCGATGCGATGACCGACTACCAGAACTGGCAGATTGCGACTGTGCGGGAGCACTATGACGGTCGCCTCGCCGTGCTCTACCCCTCCTGGGGGCTACGACCGGGTCAGCTCGACGCTGCAGTCGACAGGGATTTGAGCGGATTCACTTCGCCCGAGTTGAATGGTGAGGTTCAGCGAGGACACGACTTCTCCCGCCACGTAGATGGCCTGCCCGATCGCGAGGTGCGCACCTCGCGCGTCGTCGTCTACACGACGTGGCTGGACGCGTCGCCTGAGTTCGGCGATGATGGCGGGCAGGATCCCGTTGGCTGGAGCCCCGTGCATTTCCTCGCATCGCTTGCCGAAGAGCGTGGACAGGCGCTCGAGGTCTGGGGCGAGAACACGGGCTGGGGTTCGGTCGACGAGATGGCGCTCTGCTTTGATCGACTCGATACCTACGCCTTGAGCGGCCTCTTCTGGGCGTTCGAGGAGCAGCTCTATGGTGGGGGGACCTACGCGACGCTCGATGACTACGCCGCGTTGATCGCGGCGCGTGCGGATAGCTAACCTGTCTTACCCGGCTCCTTTTGGCCCGCAGACCCGTCAGAACACAAGTAGATGCCATTCGGCGGTCTGGGGCAGATCAAAGGTCCGGGCGAGACGGCCGCTATCGCTTTACATTCACAACCCCACGGCTACACTCATCCCGTCTGCGATCCACTCATCCAGGAGGAGCACAACCCTATGATGACCGATAACCAGTTTCCCAAGAGCACCCCTGAGGCCCAGGGCATTCCGTCCGGGGCGATTCTAGCCTTTCTGGAGGCGGCTGAGAAGAACATCGACGCCCTACACAGCTTCATGCTGTTGCGCCACGGCGCCGTTGTCGCCGAAGGGTGGTGGGCGCCCTACGCGCCCGAGCTCAGGCATATGCTCTTCTCACTGAGCAAGAGCTACACGTCCACCGCGGTGGGCTTCGCCGTGGCGGAGGGCCTGCTCACCGTCGATGATACCCTTCTTTCGCTGTTCCCCGAGTTCGCTCCAGCGGATGTCAGTGAGAATCTGGCCGCAATGAAGGTCCGCCACCTGCTTTCGATGAGCACGGGCCATGCAGAGGACACGACGGGCCGTCTCTTCGAGGCAGAGGATGGCAAGTGGGTCAAGGCGTTCCTGGCCCTTCCCGTGGAGTACGAACCGGGCACGCATTTCCTCTACAATACCGGCGCCACCTATGTGCTGGCTGCGATCGTCCAAAAGCTCACAGGCATGGCGCTCATCGACTACCTGACTCCACGGCTCTTTGAGCCCCTTGGGATCAAGGACGCCTGGTGGGAAGTCTCGCCTGAAGGTGTGGTGATGGGCGGATTCGGACTCAACGTCAAGACGGAGGACATTGCCAAGCTTGGACAGCTCTATCTGCAGAAGGGCGTCTGGAACGGGCAACGGATCCTGCCCGAGTCCTGGGTTGCGGAGGCTACCTCACGTCAGGTGTCCAATGGGTCCAGTGATGTGTCGGATTGGCAGCAGGGCTACGGCTATCAGTTCTGGCGCTGCAGACATAACGCCTATCGCGGCGACGGCGCCTTTGGCCAGTACTGCATCGTCATGCCCGATCAGGATGCCGTCATCGCCATCACGAGCGGTGTTGGGGACATGCAAGCTGTGCTCAACCTGATCTGGGACCGGTTGCTTCCGGCCATGGGGCCCGCGTCGCTTGTCGAGAATCGCGATGCACAGGCCCAGTTGGCCCGTAAGCTCGCCGGCCTCGCTCTGAAACCCGTGGCGGGCTCACCCACTTCGCCCTGGGCCGAGACCGTTTCTGGCAAGACCTATGGCTTCGATGTCGCGGATCAGAAGGTCATTCCAGGGCGACATGCGCCTCCCGATGAGGCCCAGCTCGTTCAGGCCGTGACGGTCGATCTCAAGGGCTACGAGGGGGGAACGCTGACGGTCCGCGATGGTCGCGGTGATCACGTGATTGCCTTCGGATACGGGGCCTGGCAGGCCGGACAGACGAGCCTTGGGGATGCGGATCCGCGGTCGGTTATGGTCAGTGGTGCCTGGACCGATCCCGACACGCTCTCGGTGAAGCTCTGCTTCAACGAGACGCCGTTCTGCGCGACCCTCGTCTTCCAGTTCGCCCAGGGCGGTATGCGGTTCCAGGAGAAGATGAACGTTGGCTTTGGGCCAGAGGGCCGCCCGGCACTCCTCGGCAAGCTCAGGTAGCTACAAGGCATAGCTTCGCCAGGTCCAGGGTGAACGTTGCCCTGGACCTGGCGGAATATCCGATGCCGGCGACAGCGTCGCACTGGCCTGGATGGCGACCTTGCGCGGGCTTCCAGGTCCTCCGCAAGGTCGCGTGCTAGCGTAGTGACTTCCTTCCGACACGAATGGTGATGATGGTGATGGCGGCCATAAGGGTGAAGGCAGGGAGGGGTATCAGCCCCAGGCGGTAGTTGTAGATGGCGGTGCCAAGCCTGGGTCGTGACGCGAGCGCATTCCACGCACCCAGTACGAGCAGTCCACCGACGACGGGTAGCCACCCGGCAGCCGTCGCCACGAGCACG
>JAKJAE010000402.1 GCA_022707665.1 Chloroflexota bacterium | reverse complement strand
GCTTGCCCACTAACCTTTCACGTTTCTTCGACCAGCTTCTCTCGAGGCTTGGGCTGTCGCTTGAGCAGGGGCGCGTCGTGTGTCTCGAGAGCGGCGACGGTGGACTCAGTACGATGCGCTTCACGTTCTACTTCGAGGTCGTGTCGCGCATAGCGGTCTCATGCCTGGGTAGCGACGTCGATCTGATGCCCGGGGAGCAGATTGAGCTGTTGAGCATCCGTGCCTACGATGTGGAGTCTCTGAAGGTGTTCCTGGCGCAGCGTGGTTTCACCTTCATAGACACCTATATACCTGATGTGGGCAACACTGGCCATCTGTGGCAACGGCTGCTCTTTGAGAAGAGCGCGTGACCTGTGGCTGCTGATAGGACGTTGTCGCTTCCGGGTCCGAGACATTTCCGGAGCATTTGGGGCGGGCTGCCTGTGGCCCTGCGAGCAACCGTTTGCTTAGGCACTTTGATGGACCTGACCTGACGGGCGCCAGGAGGTAGCGGGACTATGCGGATCAGCAAAGCTGTGATTACGGCGGCAGGAAGGGATCAGCGGAACCTGCCAATGCAGACGCTCATTGACCGCGATGGCGATGAGAAATCGGTCCTTGAGATCCTCGTGGAAGAGGCTGTGAGTGCCGGCATCGACGAGGTCGCCGTTGTCGTGATGCCGGGTGACGAGGCACGTTACGCTGAGGTACTCCGCGGCAATGGCGGTGAGGTGCGCTTTGTGCCTCAGAGAGCAGCCCTGGGATATGGACACGCGGTGTTCTGCGCGCGTGACTTCGTTGGCGACGATGCGTTCCTGCATCTTGTTGGTGACCATCTCTACGTGAGCCGCGAGGCACGGACGTGTGCTCAGCAACTCGTGGGTGTGGCTGAGACCGAATCTTGCGCTGTGTCTGCGGTCCAGGCGACCCGCGAGTCGCTCCTGCCCTACTATGGTACCGTCGGCGGGCGGCGTGTGCCCGGTCGCAATGACCTATACCTCATCGAGTCGGTTGTCGAGAAGCCCACCCCTACTCAGGCAGAGATAAGCCTGATCGTCCCTGGGCTGCGGGCCGGGCACTATCTCTGTTTCTTTGGGATGCACGTCCTGACACCCACGGTCATGGAGATCCTGGCCCGCCGTGTCGAAGCCCTGACGACGACTTCCGTAAGCGTGAGGCGGAGCATCACATTGTCCGATGCGCTGGCCGAGTTGGCTCTACGGGAGAAGTACCTGGCGCTTGAGGAGCACGCGCAGCGCTTTGATGTCGGCGTGAAATACGGTTTGCTCACGGCCCAGCTTGCTCTGGCCCTCTCGGGGCACGATCGCGAAGATGTGTTGGCGAGGCTCGTTGAGCTACTGAGTACACGTGAGTTGGGTCGCGAGCCGCTGGGCGGTCCGCAGGGTCCGAGAGCCTGACCATGCGCAGTGTGCTCATCGAGACGATTATCTCGAACGATGCGGATGTACGCGACCGGTCGCTCGACGCTGTTTGTGCCGCTATGGACGCAGCCGACCTGCGCGCAGAATGCGATGCCTTGGAGTCATTCCGCCACTACAGCAGCAGCCTGTACGAACGCGTTCGAGCGCTGTTCTATCTCTACGCCATTCACAGGTTCCATCTTCCACGGGCCGGAGGACTGCTCAAGCGTGGGACGATCCCGTTCCGCGGCTATGAGCATCTACTCCAACGTAGGTTCGAGGAGGCCATACGGGCCTTTCTCGAGGAGCAGCGGATCTCGGGTCCCAGCGTTGGTATCACAAGTGCCCTGGCAGAGGCCTACCACCGGTTGGGCTTTCAGACACTCGCTGATCAGGTCCGTCGGAGTGTGCGCTCGGTGCGTGGTAACCAATGGATGTTCCGGATGGGCCACCCGATGGATCACCCGCTACGCATCAGGCGGGAACTACTGACGCGCACGCCGGGGGGACTCTACCCTATTCTGCACGAGGCAACGCCAGTACGGATGGATCTCAGTCACAGCGGGTGGAGTGACATCTTCTTCCTCGGTATGGATTACCCCGAGGGCGCGCGTGTGCTGAACGTGTCTATCGACCTTGCCGTGCGCGGCCGCGATCCATATCCTACGCCACCCGTGGAAGCTTTTCTCCGCGTGATCGATGATCCCGTTCTTCGCTTCACGAGCGTTGACCTTGGTGCAAGCGCTGATGTTCACGACTTGTCGGGCGTTTTTGACTTCGCTCGCGACTACCTGGGGCTACTGAAGGCTGCAGTGATTGCTGCTGGCATTGTCCCACCCGGGATCGAGGGTTCCGGCGAGGGGTTGTCGGACCTTCTGACGCGGCTTGTTGGACCAGACCTTGGTCTTGAGATCGTAAGCCGTGTCAATGGTATCCCCAAAGGGTCGCGGCTGGCGGTGTCCACGAGCCTGCTGGCATGTCTCATCGCCGTGTGTATGCGTGCAACCGGGCAAGCGCAGGCACTCACCGGGCAGTTGGCTGAGACGGAGCGACGCCTTGTTGCCGCGCGAGCCATCCTTGGAGAATGGCTTGCGGGGTCAGGGGGTGGTTGGCAGGATAGTGGTGGGGTCTGGCCAGGTATGAAGCTGATAACGGGTGAGTTCGCGGGCGCCGGAGATCCCGAATACACCGTGAGTCGGGGGCGGTTACTCCCGGCTCACCACATACTGGGCGACGACGAGGTGAGCCAGGACACGCGCTCGCAGCTGCAGGAAAGCCTGGTGCTTGTCCACGGTGGGATGGCCCAGGACGTAGGGCCAATCCTCGAA
>JAKJAE010000401.1 GCA_022707665.1 Chloroflexota bacterium | reverse complement strand
CCGGCGTCCGCCAACAGGTCGCGGGCAACGACCAGACCCAGAAGCTGGGAGGTATCCGTAACCTCCAACTGGCTCGGTGGAATCCCAAATGCAACCGGGTCGAAGGCGACATCCGGGATGAAACCACCCCGCTTGCAGTAGACCTTGTCGCGCGCCCGCGGATCTGGGTCATAGTAGTCCTCGACGGCCCATCGTGAGGGTGGCACCTCGGTGATGCAGTCAACCTTGCTCACGATGTTGGCCCAATACTCTTGTGCATTGTGTGCCTGAGCAAAGATGCCCGCCATCCCAATGATCGCGATGGGCGTTGGTTTCTGTACGGATCTATCTATGGACACTTCGGCCCTCCTTCATGATCGGACCCACCCCCGACCGTTTATTGGTACCACGATGCGTCAGTAGACTGGTAGTCAGCGCACCGGGTCACTCACCGGCATAGGCGCCGGACTACCGTTGGGTTCTGCCGTGAGCTGGACAAGTGGCATTCCCTTGTCCACCTGCACGCCCGGCTCCACACGGACACTCTCAACTCGTCCACCAAATGGAGCACGAAGCAGCATCTGCATCTTCATCGACTCCTGAACCAGGAGGACGTCTCCTTCCTCCACCCTCTGCCCAGGTATCACCTGCACGTCGATCACGAGGCCGGGCATGGGGGCCCGGATATCACCGGCAGACCTATGGGCACCGGCGGTCTTACGCGCGCGTGAGGCGACGTCCACCTGGGCAACCAGGGCCCGACCCTCGACGTGCACCTCCCAGTCGCCCTCCCCAAGAGTCCTCAGATAGAGTTCGATCGTCCGGGCGCCCTGGCGAAGAAGGTGCAGACCATTGCCGTTCAGCGAGGTGAGCTCGAAATCGAGCTGCTCGCCATCGACGATCAGGTGCGAGTCCTGCACTTCCACGCGGTACTGTCGGTCACCCACGGACACGACATACGCTGCTCCCACGGACCTGGCTATCTGCTCCATCGAGATGTCTCCAGCGCCCCTGTGCAGGGCTACCCTACCATCTGCTCATTCCAGGCTACCGCGCGCCAGGCGCCGTCCGATGGGCGATCTTGCCGCAGGCGCGGCAATCGGCGTCTGGCATGCGTCAGATAAGCAATCGCGGCTGCGATCCCAGTGTCCAGGGCCGCCGTCGGCCGTGGGCACGGCGGCTGATACGTATCGAGGAAGGTCGTGTTCACCTGCCCGGTCACAAACGCCGCTGACTCGAGGATCTGGAGCAGATACCCCAGATCCGTAGCCAGGCCACCAACCTGGAACTCCCGGAGCGCACGGCGCAACCGTACCAGTGCGGTCGCTCGCGAAGCGCCCCACCCGATGACCTTGGCCAGCAGTGAGTCGTAGTCGGCAGTGATGCGCATCCCCTGGTAGAGCGCACTGTCAACGCGGACACCGGGGCCGCCTGGCTCCTTCAGGTAGGTGATCTCACCTGTGGTTGGCAGGAAATCCCCTCCGGTCCCAGGATCTGGAGACGACTCAGCAAGGACACGCGCCTCAATGGCTGCACCGCGTAACTCGATCTGTTCCTGGCTCAACGACAGAGTGCGGCCTGTAGCCAACCTGAGCTGCTCTTTGACGAGATCGATTCCAGTCACGAGCTCGGTCACTGGGTGCTCTACCTGGATCCGTGGGTTGATCTCGATGAAATGAAAGTCACCGCGTCCGTCGAGCAGGAACTCGACTGTGCCGAGGCTGCGATACCGTAACAGCCGCGCGAAACGCACGGCAGCCTCCGTTAGTGATCTCCGCTGCTCATCAGACAGACCTGGCGCCGGGGCCTCTTCGATGAGTTTCTGCCGCCGCCTCTGAATCGAGCACTCCCGCTCCCCAAGGTGCAGGACGTGACCCATCCCATCGCCCAGGATCTGAACCTCGATGTGACGTGCCCCAGAGATCAAAGGTTCGAGGTAGACACCGTCATCACCAAAGGAGGAGAGAGCCTCGCGGCGCGCCGCAGACACCATCGTCGCCAGATCCTCCGCACGCTCAACGAGACGGATTCCCCGACCCCCTCCACCGGAAACGGCCTTGACCAGCAGTGGATAGCCAAACTCCAACCCCGTGATGGCACTGGCATCCCCCACCCATGGGCTGTCAGGCCCGCTCAGAACGGGCAGCCCGGCCTCACGCGCCACGCGGCGCGCAGCCACCTTGTTACCAGTGACCTTCAGCGTCTCAGGGCGCGGGCCAACGAACACCATACCCGCTCCCTCAACAGCCTCCGCAAAGGCTGAGTCCTCCGAGAGGAAGCCGTAGCCCGGATGGATCGCATGTGCGCCACTGCGTTTGGCTGCGTCCAGGATCGCCCCAATGCTCAGGTAACTCTCGCGTGCCGGAGCAGGTCCGATCCGCAGCGCCTCATCAGCGTAGCGCGTGTGCAGGGCGTCGCAGTCGGCGTCCGAGTACACCGCCACACTGGGCATGCCCAGGTCACGGCAGGCACGCAGAACGCGGACCGCGATCTCTCCTCTGTTGGCGACCAGCACTTTCATCACATCCAACCTGTCACAACGGGATGTTCCCGTGCTTGCGCTTGGGAGCCGCCTCGCGTTTGTTCCTCAGCACCGACAGGGCGGCAATAATCCGGGCGCGACTCTCCGACACCTGGATGACGTCGTCGACATAGCCACGGCTCGCGGCCACGTAGGGGTTCGCTAACTCGTCACGATAGCTGCGTATCAGAGCATCACGTCTGCTCTGCATCCCCTCCACCTCCTCGAGATCCTTCTTGAACAACACC
>JAKJAE010000400.1 GCA_022707665.1 Chloroflexota bacterium | reverse complement strand
AAGGAGGACACGCACATCTGGACTGAGCGTGCGCAGCGAGCTGATAAGCGCATACGCATCGGGCTCCTGCAGTCCGGCGTCAACCAGCGCCAGGTCGGGGTGCACACCTCCTACGGCCTGATAGACTTCATAGCCCTCACCGCAGGTGACGACCTCGTGTCCCAGCCGCTCCAGTTCGCTGGCAAGCAATGCAGCGAATCCGGCATTTGGGTCGACAACGAGTATGTGCATCACACCTCCCCCGCCTCAGCCGCGTTACTTCGGTCGCTACAGGACGCCTGCATCCGCGATTCTAGGCACCGTTCGCGAAACGGCAAGCCATGGTAGAATCCCGTCAGGTAATGAGAACCATGAACACAAACGTGACGGCACCGTGGGTGGTGCGCAGGATCGCCCAGCACATCATGCCCGGACTCCTGTTAGTGGCACTGGCCGTGATGCCTCCTGCAGAGCGTGCTCGTGCCGACACGCCACCTCCTCTGCTGACGTCCTCAGCCACGGCGCCCCTCATGGGCACATCCTATGCCAACTACGCGACGGCTGGGCAAGACGTGGCCCCCCTCGCCTACGCCGCCGGGTCTCGCTGGGACCGTGTTGACTTCAATTGGCAGGTGCTGCAACCCAGCCAGACCACGGTCAACTGGACGCCCTACGACGACCTGGTCACAAGACAGTCGGCCTACGGCCTCGACGTCATTGGTATCCTGCTATGGACGCCTTCGTGGGCTGTGGATACCAGCCGATGCTCCCTGGTGGCGCAGGAGTCCATCCTGCCGGCGCAGTTGCTGGGTCGACCCTCCCTCCTAGAGAGCAGCGAGGCGACAGACGAGACCTCGAAGTGCCCCCCAAGAGGACTGTATCTGCCCTGGGACGATCCGGGGAATGTATGGGGAGCCTTCGTCTACGAGACCGTGTCTCACTACAGCGCACTCGGTGTGGGCGTCTGGGAAATCTGGAACGAGCCGGATATGTATACGTGGTTCTGGCGAGGATCGGTGAATGACTACGCGCGACTCCTGACCGTGGGATATCAGGCCGCGAAGGCTGCCGATCCTGAGGCTGTTGTGCTCTTCGCGGGCCTGGCGTACTGGGCCAACCCGAGCTACTATGTGGCGGTGCTGGACGCTCTCACGACCGTGTCCGGTTGCACTGTCCCCAACTACTGTTTTGACGCGATGTCACTCCACCTCTACTCGAACGTTTACCAGATCGGGCCAGTGGCGGCGGAGATCCAGGCCAATGTGGTGGCCCGCGTAGGCGCCCATCCCATCTGGCTCACCGAGACAGGTGCCCCCCTATGGGATGAGTCACCGTCTGGACCGCTCGCGGACAGACTCAACCTCGTGACCGCCTTCGAAGCCGGTAGCTACGTCATCCAGGCATTTGCAGAGTCGCGTGCCGTCGGAATCGAACGGTTCATTTTCTTCCGCACCCACGACGCCGATATGTCACAGTACTTCGGCCTGATCCGCAGTGATGATCTGACCCTGCGGCCCGCCTATTGGGCGTTCAAGGCAGCGGCGACGTACCTATACGGCGAAAACCAGATCACAGGTCCGTTCACGAGCAGTGGCGTACGTCGCGTGACATTCTGGGGCACGCCTCGTGGACGAATCGACGTGCTCTGGAACACGACGAGCTCAGCAATCAGCTACGGGCATCCGGCGTACCTACCTGAGGCCACACTGGTCACTCAGGAGGGTCTCGCTTCTTCTGTGCCGGCGTCCGAGGGCCGGTTCACCATCTCGCTCGCGCCCGCCACGGCCAACACCGGAGTCGACGGGGCGATCCTGGTTGGCGGCCCTCCGGTTCTGCTCATCCAGAATGACACGACCTCACCGACCTCAGCCCTGCGACCGCTTCCTGACCCACACTACGGGGCAGCAGTGGGGCTGCGCTGGGATGTAAGTGACCCGGGAGGAACCGGTTACTGGTATGCCGAGGTCGAGCGGGCCAATGCTTCGGATGGATTCTGGAACCTCGTTGCGGGGTTGGGCCAAACGCGTGGCACGACGGCCTACACTGACACCGTGCCTTTGGCGGGTCGCTGGTACTACAGGACACGCGTGCGAGACAACGCAGGGAACTGGGAAGACTGGTCTGCGTCGGCAGAAACCCAGACTACCGTCTGGGTCACGCGCACGGTGACCCTCTCAGTGACCACGTTCCTCGACGTCAACGCCAATGGAAACTGGGATGCGGATGAGACAGCACCGACCACACCTGTGATCGTGTGGAGAGATGGGGCCGGAGACACGGTAGCCTTTACGACGACGTCTTCGTGGCAGATCACCCGCACCGTCACCGAAGGCCAACACAGCGTATCTGTGCGTGTGCCTGACTACATCGCTGCTCCACAAGCGTTCCAGGTCGCTGCAGGACCAGACCCAACAACGTTCGCCCTGCAGCTCGGCCTTCGGCCTGTTATCGGTAGATCGTACCTCCCTCTTGTAGGACGTCAGTACTGAGTCGCACCTTTGAAGACGCTCGTCGTGTGCATGGCAGCGCGATCTTGAGACCTAGCAGAATGTGCGCAAGACCTCTGTGGCTTTCGCTTGCGATTCTCAGCGGATTACTTGGCGGGTCAGGCTGCAGCCAGAGCGTCACCCAGATCTCCACAGTCGAGAGCATGGACCGCGCTCTGGCCCAGGCCAGGGCGCAAGTGGCGGAAGGGGCGTTCACGGCTGCGGAGGCAGCTCTTTCCAGCATCCTGAGCTCATTTCCAGCCGATCCGCTACCTGCGCTTGA
>JAKJAE010000003.1 GCA_022707665.1 Chloroflexota bacterium | reverse complement strand
CCGCCACGCACGGATCAGTCGAGCGTGCAAAGCTGGCATTGCGGCCTTGGGGCTCGGGCAGGTTCCGTCGTCTGACGATGTTGCGGCGGTGACGATGACCGCGCCACGTTATCCGAGTGGCGTCTCTGGTCCGGAATTCCTGGCCAAGGTCAAGGCTGCTGGCGTCACCCTGGCGGGGGGGCTTCACCCGGTCAACAAGGGTGAGTATTTCCGCATTGGCCATATGGGAGCAGTGTCGCAGGGCGACATCCTGGCCACACTTGGTGCGATCGAATCGGGACTGGCAGCCTGTGGCTACGCCTTCGAGCACGGTGCCGGTGTCGCTGCGGCGATGGCGGTGCTTATTAGCTAGGTCCGACATCTTGCGACCCTACAGCCCTCTCCCGTATTGGTGGGAGAGGGCTGTTTCATTTCTGGTACGCGGCAGAGGCGGGATCATGGATACTGACGTGATCGTGCTAGAATGGTCAGTATGGCGAACGTTGCGACGCGGCTGATCTCGCTGATCCTGCTCTTGCAGTCCCGAGGGCTCTGGAAAGCCTCGGAGCTCGCCGAGGAGCTGGGCGTCTCTGAGCGAACGGTACATCGCTATATGGCGATGCTCGAAGAGATGGGCATCCCCATTTACACTGAGCGTGGCCCCTATGGAGGGTTCTCACTTCTCAAGGGGTACAAGCTCCCGCCGTTGATCTTCACAGCCGAAGAGGCGACCGTCCTCTACATGGGCGTCGGGCTGGTTGAGCAGGTCTGGGGACAAGTCTACCAGGATGCGGTAACGGCGGTCACTGCCAAACTCGACAACGTCTTGCCTGACGATCTGCGTCACCAGGTCGCCGAGGCTCAACGGGACCTCGTCGTCAGTGGGCTGGCTGCGCGCGACTACCGACCCTGGGTACCGACATTCCAGGTTCTGCGTGCCTGCATTCGCCGCCGCCACGCGATCAGGCTCACTTACCGCAGTTTCTCGCTCGAGGAAACGTGTCGCGATGTCGAACCCTACGCCCTGACCTTCCGCTGGGGCCTCTGGTATCTGATTGGTTTCTGCAGACTGCGCGGTGATCTCCGTAGCTTCCGGATCGATCGGATCAGGGATCTGAAGGAGTTGCCGGACCGGTTCGTCGTCCCTGACGACTTCTCGGCCAAAGATTACGTGGAGCGCTCGATGCGTTTCGAGAACCGGCACACGGTTGTAGTGCATATGGAAGCGCGCGTTGCGGCGCACGTACGGGAAAGTATGGGGCACTGGACCGAGATCGTCGATCACGAGGATGGCTCTGCGACGTTGCGGATGCAGGTATCAGACCTGGAATGGCCTACGAGTTGGGTTTTGGGCCACGGATCGGCCGTGACTGTTCTCGAGCCGCCGGCGCTCGTGACCCGGGTGCAGGAAGAGGCACGAAAGATCCTGGCCCGCTACGAGGAGTAGCGCGCGCCCGACGCGTCCCGGCTTCGAAACACGGCTAACCGAAATGGGTCCTCCTGATGCCGGTTGACGCTCTCGAGCCACGGAATACCGGCCACGATCGGCGTGATAGGACCATAGGTACCCATGCGAATGGGGTGCTGCCGGGCCGCGGCTTTGAGCTTTGCCACGACTTCCGCAAGGAGGTCGCCACTGAAGGGCGTGAACAGGTAGAAGAGTGTGCCATCGCCGATGTCAACGGAGCGCACATCGGCGTTGATAAACATTATCCCTGAGAGCCCCAGTGCCGTCGCCTGATCCTGAGCGTACGTGCACAACCCCGGATCGATCTCAACCCCGTAAGTTCTGACACCCGTCAGCAAGTGAACCATGAGCGCGATATCTCCCAGTCCTGAGCCCAGGTCGTAGAAAACATCATCCGCGCCCATCGGCGTTTGGTCGACGAGCTCCAGGACCACACTCATCGGGCTTGGTTGAAAGGCCACCATGCCCGGTTCAAGCGGCCAGGTGGGTTGGGGTGGCGGTGTTGAGTGCAGCACTCCGGCGACCAGGGTATCCAGAGGATCCAGGCCGACGTGGAGGTGAGTGTCGCGGTGAGGTTCGTAGCTGGTGAAGCGATCACAGAATCGCCGAAGGCGCGATCCAACCAGCCTGCCCGATCGGATGTCATCGCGTATCTTCTCGAAGAACGCCCGATCGACTTCCCTCAGGGCGTGCTCAAGTCGGGTGGCCTCTGCATAGAGATGCTGCGTCGTCGATGCAACCCCGTGGCTCCGTTCGTAGGCGCGAATCGAACCGGCCGCAAAGCGCAGGAAATCGATTGCCGCAGCGCGCGGCCCGACCTCTCGTTCATCAAAGAGCATAGGGCGGTTGAGCAATGACTCCAACTCAGCAAGGATCGTGGCTAAGTCCATCGTAGCATCCACTTGCCACGAGTATACACGGCGCGGCGGAACGCACGACCTGTTCGTTGAACGCTTGGAGATCCGGCACCGATGGTGGTGGGCCACTGAGCCTGCAAAGTGGCACGGGTTCCTGAAAGCTACATCGATTCTTCATAATACATTCACACAAATTGTGTATTATCTGCGACGGTGATGGGTCTGGCGTGTGAGGAGGCGAGGATGACGAAGGGTTCAGTGAGCAAGAAGAGGCGACGCAGGCGATGGGCATTTGCTGGAGTCGGCGTATTGGTGCTGAGTGCGATCGGGTATGGCGTCTATGCGCGCTACTTCAGACCAGCAGCCGCAGTAGAGGCCCCTGCGCTCCAAACTGCGAAGGTGCGGAGGGGCGATTTGATGATCACGGCTGTGGGTCGGGGGACCCTCGTACCCCGGGCCGAAATCGCACTGGGCTTCCGTGTCAGTGGTACCCTGGCTGAATTATCTGTGCAAGTCGGGGACCGGGTCGAAGCCGATCAGGTCCTTGCGCGGCTCGACGATGCCGCCGCGAAGATCCAGCTTGCCCAAGCCCAACTGAACCTCGAACAGGCGCACGCGAAGCTCGAAGCAGCCCGCCGTGCTGTCACCAGGACGGTAGAGATCGATCGTGCGAACCTGGAGGCTGCACAGGCGAGCTATGATGCGCTGATCGAGGGTGGTAACTACGATGGCGCTCGCCTCACGGCGCCGCGAATCAATCTGGACCAGGCCACCGACCAGGTCGCTCTGGCGCAAGCGGCGTATGATACTGCCTGGGATCCGGGAAGAGATTGGGAACTGCAGGTCAAGACCAGGGCTACAGTGCTCGAGAATGAGCGCGCTGCGACCGCGCGGGCTTTGGAGAAGGCCAGGGATGATCTCGAGGTCGCTCGTGCGGCGTACAGTCTTGCGGTGCTCAATCTGGATGACAGCGGCGGCACCTCGGCTGCATTGGCGAAGGTGCTGCTGGCCCAACAATCCCTCGATGAAAGTCTCTCGGGTGACACGCTGACCGCAGCCGAAGCGGCTGTCAAGCAGGCAGAACTCTCTGTCGCATCGGCGGAGTTGGCGCTGGGTCAGACTGTTCTACGTGCACCGTTCGCCGGGCGGGTTGTTGCAACCTCGGCCAGCATAGGCGAGGCTGTTGCGTCGGGCTCCATAGTCACGATGGTCGACGATGGCTTGGGACAGGTGCGTTTCTACCTTGAAGAGAGCGATCTGGACAAGGTGTCCCCGGGCAATCCGGTGACTGTAGTGTTTGACGCGCTGCCTGATCAGGGATTCCCGGGACAGGTCGATCGCGTTGATCCTATGTTGGTGACGGTGGACGGCACCGTTGCGATCCAGGCGTGGGCTACACTGGATCCGGCGCAGGAGGCGGAGCTACTCCCCCTTGGCGTGAGCGCCGAGGTTGAGATCATTGCTGGGTCGGCGTCGCGAGCACTTCTGGTGCCGGTCCAATCGCTGCGTGAGCTATCCCCCGGCCAGTATGCCGTCTTCGTCGTCACCGACGATGGTTCGCTGCAGCTTCGACCGGTCCAGGTTGGGCTCAAGGATTTTGCGAGCGCAGAGATACTGTCCGGCCTGGAACAGGGCGAGGTTGTCAGTACCGGCACAGTGGAGACACAGTAGTGTTGCGTTCTGCATAGATGAGTCGTTCAAGGAAACGGGTATAGCGATGGAAGAACTTCTATTGAACACACAGAACGTTACCAAGTTCTATGGAAGCGATGATGCCACTGTGCACGCTCTGGCTGGCGTCAATCTATCCGTGCGCCGGGGCGAATTCGTGGCGATCATGGGGCCGTCCGGCTCCGGGAAGTCGACGCTGATGAACATCCTGGGCTGCCTGGATCGACCGACATCGGGAGCGTATGTGCTCGATGGCGAAGACGTAAGCGAACTCAGCCGAGCGCAGCTAGCGGATGTGCGCAACCGCAAGATCGGTTTCATCTTCCAGTCCTTCAACCTTCTACCCCGTCTCTCCGCGCTCAAGAACGTGATGATGCCCATGCTCTACTATCGCCAGGACGCAGACGAGCGCCCCAGGGTGGATGAGCGTGAGGAGCGCGCCACACGGGCGCTTGAGGATGTTGGTCTGGGTGACCGGTTGCACCACCGCCCTAACCAGCTCTCGGGCGGCCAGCAGCAGCGTGTGGCGATCGCGCGTGCACTTGTCAATCAGCCACCGCTGATCCTGGCCGACGAACCCACGGGCAACCTGGACAGCCACGCCAGCGAGGAAGTGATGACGCTGATCGGCGGCCTCCACCGGAAAGGCGTGACGATCCTGATGGTGACACACGACCCGACGATAGCTGCGCACGCTGAGCGAGTCGTATGCTTGCGCGACGGCCTGATAGTGGCTGATGGTCCCGGTGGTGGGGGAAACTGCGTAGAGCGGGAGGGTCGACGATGACGTTCTATGAGACGCTGGGCGTTGCCTGGGAGGGCTTGGCGCTCAACAAAGCGCGGTCGCTTCTTACGACGCTGGGCGTGATCATCGGCGTCGCGTCGGTAATTGTGATGCTTGGCGTCAGTGCCGGCGCCGAAGCTGCAATCGCGGAGCGAATCAACTCTCTGGGGGCCGATCTGATCATCGTCGGGCCGATGCGAGGCGTACCGGGCGCTGCGCGGACCTTAGTCTACGACGACGCTCTCGCGATAGCAGAGAATGTGCGTGGCATCAATGGCGTGTCCGCGGAGCAGTTCACGACGCAGGACGTGTCGGGCGGTGGGACGCTGCTTGAGGCGATTTCCGTTCTGGGTGTGACGCCTGACTTCCCTGCGGTCCGTGACTACAGGCTCCTGACCGGGCGGTTCTTCACCGCGGAAGAGAACGACCGCAAAACCAAGGTCGCCGTGCTGGGATACGGCATTTCCCAGGATCTATTTGGCGCAGAGGACCCCTTCGGTCAACAGGTTACCATTGGGTCCACCCGGTTCACGGTCGTGGGGGTGATGCAACCGAAAGGGGTGATAGCTGACGTCGACTATGATGGCAGAGTCTACATACCACTCAGCGTCGTGTTTCAGAAATTCAGCTCGACCATGGTGGGGGCCGATCGGGTCCGGACGATCTATGTCAAGGCGGAGAGCCGCGAGGTGATGGACAGCGTCATCGCCCAGATTACGGCGCTTCTGGTCGAACGCCACGATGTGGAAGTGTCACAGCCGGACTTTAGCGTGCAGACACAGCAGGATATTATCGCCACACAGGAAGCCACGACTGAAGCATTCCGCGACCTGTTGGCTTGGGTTGCCGGCGTCTCGCTGCTGGTCGGCGGCATAGGCATTATGAACATCATGCTGGTAAGTGTGACGGAGCGAACGCGGGAGATTGGCTTACGACAGGCACTTGGGGCTCGGCCCTGGGATGTACAGCTTCAGTTCCTGCTCGAGGCTGTCATTCTGAGCTTGGTGGGGGGCCTTGCCGGGGCAGTGGGAGGGATCGCCGGGGTGTATCTGTTCGGTTCATTGGGCACTATGCGCACGGAGCTGGTTCCTGCATCGATCCCTTTGGCTTTTGGTGCGGCGGCGATTGTGGGTGTGTTTTTTGGCTATTACCCGGCAACTCAGGCGGCACGACTTGACCCCATCGAGGCATTGCGAAGGGAATAAAGTGGCGTGCAACGCCGTGGGTGTGTATGTGTACTGACGGTAAGGAGAGAAGCGATGAGAGCTCGTTTAGGCATTCTCGTGTTGATGTTGGCCACGGTCGTTTTTGCAGGATGTGGCGGCTCGCCGACGGCGGAGCCAGTGGCCAATGGTGAGACGTATGTGAGCGCAGTTCTGGGCACGGGCTATGAAGGGGCCTTAAGCGTGAGGAACCAGCTTGCACTGGGCATCCTGGGCCTGGAGGGCAGCGCGAATGAGATCACCGAGGAGCAGGCGGCAGCGCTTCTCCCGTTGTGGCAAGGGCTGCGAGGCACGACGCGAAGCGGTGCTTCCGCGGTTGCCGAGGTGGATGCGCTGCTGTCGCAGATCGAGGAGACGTTGACGCCGGCACAGCTCGAGGCGGTCGCGGCGATGCAGTTGACCCAGGACCGCCTGGGAGAGTGGGCTGCGAGCCAGGGCATCACACTTGGCACGGGCTCCGGAGCAGGGGGGGGGATGGGTGCTGGTGGCGGTGTTTCCGATGAGGAGCGTGCCACGCGCCAGGCAGAGAATGGGGGTGTCGGCGCCGGCGCCGGCGGCGCTGGTGGCACAAGCACCGTGCTGCTTGATGAAGTCATCTCGTATCTTGAGGGACGATAGGTCATCTTAGCTAGCTCGATCACACGTACGAATCGCCACTGTCCGCAGCTTTGTTCACAATGGCCGTTATATTCCCTTCAGTATCCTCGATGAAAGGCAGAATGGGCATCATCGTTACACCTGTTTGAATACCGCTGTCGGCAAGCTTTCGCATGGCGGCAAAGCGTGAGAAGGGGGGGCGCGCCTGGTTCGATCTTGGCGGCGAGTGCATCGTCGGTAGTCGTAACCGTGAAACTGATCGTGGCGTACGTCTGGGCGATTCTGCGCAGTGTGGCGATGTCTTTCAGGATCAGGTCGCTCTTCGTGATGATGTGCACGGCGAAGCCGAAATCCGCGATCACCTCCAACGCTCTTCCCGTGAGGTTGATCTTCGCCTCGAGGGGCATATAGCAGTCGTTCATCGAACCCAGGCCTGGCGGCGACATCGTTCGCCAGGCCTGTCCTTGCTCCTGCGGTGCGCTGCGGCCCCTGCCCATCTCGCCATCTGCTACCCGCCCGGCAGATACTCTGCCCGCATCGTATCCAGGCTGCTGCGCATCTTGGGATTCTGCTCGAAGTGTGGAGCTAGCTTGTCACAGACGTACTCTGTGCAATAGGCGCAGGAAACTACGCCGTGCTTGCGCGCACAGGTGCGGATCGGGCACTCGGTGCACCAGCCGTACAACCGGCCGGTGGCAGCGAGACAGCCGTCGCAGCGCAGGGTGTCCGCCGTGACGTTCGGATCGAACGCTCGCCAGGCTGTCGCTA
Source organism: Chloroflexota bacterium (assembly GCA_022707665.1). Classification (GTDB taxonomy): domain Bacteria; phylum Chloroflexota; class Anaerolineae; order B4-G1; family SLSP01; genus PWVB01. The sequence goes on along the minus strand of JAKJAE010000003.1, from coordinate 21,365 downwards.
CGCGCTCAAGTTCAACTGGATCTCCACTCTGCGTGGCCCGATAGGCGTCACACGCGGAGCAGTCAATGCCGCAGAATGCTATCGTCTTCGCTTCCATTTTACATCTCCTTTAGATCGAATGTTCTACTTGGGTCCTGGTGTAGCGAAGGTACATGTCGATATGTGTCATATATGTTGGGCTGTGCCCGGGCAACTTCCGCTGGTGGTCGCTATGCATTGCCTGCCATCCCCATCATAGTACAATCCGCACGTGAGGCCCAAAAGCAGACTCTCCATCCCGGCTTCAGAGGAGCGATGAATGACCGACTGGTGGCAGACGAAGCAATGGCGACTGATCCAGACGAACCTGCGCGAGACGGATATGCTGGACATCAGTGCGGCACGTGTCGTCGCTGACTTGCTGGAGTTCCGCGCCAATGTACTGATGATCAATGCGGCAGGGATCATCGCCAGCTACCCGACGAAGTTGCCGTTCCATTTCCAGAGCCCCTTTCTCACGGGCGATAGCTTGCACGATATTCTCGATGCCTGCCACGCGGCTGGCATCCGGGTGATCGCGCGCACCGACTTCTCCAAAGTGCGTCGCCCCATCTATGAGCAGCACCCCGACTGGGCTTACCGTGATGCCAAGGGCCAGATCGTAGACTACAACGGTGACGTGCACGTCTGTATCAACGGACCTTACCAGCAGCACTATGCGCTGCAGATCATCGAGGAGTTGCTCGAGACCCATGACTTCGATGGAATCTTCTTCAATATGGGGGGCTACCAGACACGCGATTACAGTGGAACCTACCACGGTATCTGTCACTGCGCGCACTGCCAGGAGCGGTTCGGTGAGCTCTATGGCTTGAACCTGCCGTCGGGAGAGGATCCAGCAGATCCTGTGTTTCGTGCCTATCGCCAGTTCAAGCAGCAGACGGTCAGCGAACACCACGATAGGGTATACCGCTTCATTGTTGACCGCTGGCCCCAGATAGCGATTGCCAACCACACGCAGTTCCGCCGGGGCTTCATTCGCCAGGAGTCGAATACCGCGATCGAGCGACCGTTGCCCCATTGGCAGTACGACGCCTCAGACAATACCAGGTGGGCGGTCGGCAGTTACCCCGAGATGGTGTCCAGTAACACGTCAGTCGACTTCATCGACTTTCCCTATCGTCACGTGGCGGTATCACCAGATCAGCAGGCCTTGCGCCTGGCGCAATCGTTGGCCAACGGTGGTACGCTGGATTACTACCTGATCGGGCGCCTCGACAACCATGAGGACCGCTCGGGGTTCGCGGCCGTGAAGGATCTCTTTCATTACCACGCTGCCCACGAAGATGAATACGTCGGGCTGCACCCCATAGCCGAGGTGCTTCTGCTGAAGGGTGAGGGGAACCAAGCGGAGTACCGGGGCTGGTATCGGGTGCTGGCGGAAGAGCACATCCTGTTCGACGTTGTACGTCTCGATGCCGCTCTGGATGGCGCCTGGACGAAGTACTCAACGATCGTGCTGCCTGCCATCGAGGCCATCTCAGATGAGCTAGCTTCGCGGCTCGACCGGTTTGTCGAGGACGGCGGTGCACTGATTGCCACCGGGAAGGCGGGTTTCTGCGACGAAGTGGGCAATCCCCGACCCGGATCGGCCATGGCCTCCCTGGGCATCGACGAGGTGCTCGCGGTACAGGACAACGCGCGCGGCGCGTACCTGAAGTTCGCAGACAAGGAAGGGTTCTCTCGGTTTGCCGCTACCGACCTTGTGTATGTGGATGGCCCCTACGTCTATGCGGCCTATGCCGAGGACGCTGAGCCGAGGATGCGCTTTGTGCCGCCGCACCACTTCGGCCCCCCAGAGCGGTGCTACTACAGTCTGGTCGTCGACCACCCGGGCTTTGTGGCTCATCCATTCGGACGAGGCTTCGCGATCACCATCCCCTGGCTTCCAGGAGCGCTCTTCCACCGCCAGGGACATCCGAACACGTCGTGGTTCTGCGCCGACTTGCTGGAGCAGTTTGCTGGTGTGGAACCCATAGCGGGTACGCTGCCTCCTCAGGTAGAGGTCACCTTGATGGAAAGCGAGGGAGGCTCCTATCAGCTGCTGCACCTGGTCAATGCATCGGGACACTTCGGCAACAGCTTCTATGCACCGTTGCGGCTTCGTGACCTTGAGGTCTCGATCCGCTGCTCGGCACGACCGCGCAGCGTGGTGGGTCTCAGATCGGGCAGCCCGCTGGGCTATACGTGGCTGGGTAGCACACTCACCATTCACCTGAACGAGCTGGGGTTGTTTGAGGCAGTGAAGATCAACTTCGCGTAGGTGGGACTGCGATTTGCTTTTCTCCGACTACTGAAGTGACGCAGGAGGCAAAGGTTTGGCGAGCGTATATTCGATGATGGACGTAGCACCGACGATCAGTGCCGTACTGGGGATTGCGTCGCCCGCGGACGCTCAGGGAGCGCCGATCCCTGAGATCGTTGGAGACCTGTCTGGAGTGACCCGGATGGCGGTTCTGGCGCCGGATGCTTTCGGCTTGTTCGCGTGGACGCTCTGGCACGATGAGATGCCCTTCCTGAGCTCGCTCCACGCGATGCGCAGCCTCATCTTGCGCTCAGTGATGCCTTCCATCACGCCAGTCAACTTTGCCGCGATGGTTACCGGCACGGACCTGGCAGGCCACGGTGTGCACACCCGCGATGACAGTTTCCATTGCCAGACGCTGTTCGATGTTATCCGTCGCGCCGGCGGAGAAAGCGCGGCCGTAGGTTTTGAGGGCTATACCGGGAGCTCACTTCTGGCGCGTCACGCCGACATCGATGGCACAACCGAGCCTGGCAGCGACGATCTGATCGCCGACAAGGTCATCAGTCTGGCACGTCACGAGAGCCCGGAGTTCATCATTGCGCAACTCGGGCGTGTCGATGACGTCTTCCACGAGTACGGACCGTCTTCCCCGGAAGTTGTGCCGATGCTCCGTGATACGGATGCTCGGCTCCGGAGAATGGTGAGAACTCTCGAGCTTCTCGGATACGGCACCATCATTTTGGCTGATCACGGACAGCACGACATCGTTGACGATCCTTCGACAGCCAAGCGTGGTGGCCATGGTCAGGACCGCGATGAGGACCGCCTGGTGCCCTGCACATGGCGGTGATCGAGGGCGAGGGCCTGCTCGTCGCAAGCGATGACGTGTTCCGCGGCGTGACCGTGGATCCAGCGGGGCTGGCCGAGGACCCTGATACATTTGGTGCCAGGCTGGCGCGTTCGCTCGATGCGTGGAGGGACCGCGGGTACCGGTTGGTCTGGCTCGAGGTACCCATCGCGAGAGCCGATCTGATCCCGGTGGCGGCCTCTCAGGGCTTCGCCTTCCACCACTGCGAACCGAACCGTATCACGCTGACCCGTCAGCTTCTGCCAGGTGTGACTATCCCACTCCCCGCCACGCACTACGTTGGCGCGGGAGGATTGGTGGTCAACAGCCGGCAAGAGCTGTTGGTCGTGGTTGAGAAAGCGCATCGCCACCGACAGCCGAATTACTACAAGCTTCCGGGTGGCGCTCTGCTGCCCGGCGAGCACCTTGTGGATGGCGTGATGCGCGAGGTGCGCGAAGAGACCGGGATCGAGACCCGGTTCGTGGACCTGGTTGGGTTCCGGCACTGGCACGGATACCGCTTTGGCAAGTCCGACATCTACTTCATCTGCCGACTCGACCCGTTGACGGCGGAGATTCGCATCCAGGAGTCGGAGATCGAGACCTGCTTGTGGATGCCGCTGTGCGACTACCTCGCCGCGGAGAGCGTCGGCATTTTCAATAAGCGTATGGTGGCGACCGCCCTGGGCAGCACTGGACTCGCGCCCGGCTGGTTCGATGGCTATGGCGCGCTCGAGACGCACGAGATCTTCCTGGCACAGGGTAGGGATAGTGAAAGCCGAGGTGATGATGGGTGCTGAGAATTGGGCTGAATACCCGCTCCGATGGGCGCAGTTGACCCTCGTCGAGAACGATCCGGGAACGTTCGATCCGGATTTTTGGCTGTCCTATTTCGAACGGGTTCGGGCTCAGGGCGCGTGCCTGAGCGCTGGCGGGTACGTTTGTTACTATCCAACGGAGATCCCGCTGCACCACCGCAGTGCCTGGATGGGCGACACCGACCCGTTTGGCACTCTAGCCGAAGGGTGTCGCAAGAGGGGGATGGTCGTCCTGGCGCGTACCGATCCGCACGCTGTCCATCAGGACGTCTTCGACGCCCATCCTGACTGGGTAGCCACCGACCCGGACGGAAGCCCGCGGCGCCACTGGTCGATGCCAGAGGCGTGGGTCACATGCGCCCTGGGCCCCTACAACTTCGAATTCATGACGGAGGTACATCGCGAGATCGTGCGTCGCTACGACGTGCAGGGTATCTTCAGCAACCGGTGGGCCGGTCACGGTATCTGCTATTGCGAACACTGCCGCCGGAACTTCCACGACGCTACAGGGTACGATGTGCCCCTGCGCCAGGACCCTGAAGACCCAGCCTGGCGTGCCTATTCGCGTTGGCGACACGATCGTCTGCTGGACGTTGCCCGGCTGTGGGACGATGTCATCTCCGGGACGCGACGTGGTGCGCGGTACATCCCTAATTCGGGAGGCGGCGCGCTGAGTTCACTGGATATGAAGACGCTGGCCGGCATGGTCCCCATTCTCTTTGCCGACAAGCAATCGCGATCGGGGATCCAGGCGCCCTGGTCGAGCGGCAAGAACGCCAAGGAGTTCCGAGCCGCCTTTGGCCGGAAGCCGATCGGCGGTATCTTCAGCGTTGGCCTCGAGGAGCGCTATCGCTGGAAGGACTCTGTACAGAGCGAAGCAGAGCTCCGGATCTGGGTGGCTGATCAGATCGCCAACGGAATGCGCCCCTGGTTCACCAAGTTCGCCGGGAAGATTTGGGATGACCGCTGGCTCCCTGTCGTTGAGGATATCTACACCTGGCACGCGCAGTACGACAGCTACTGGCGCGCCCGGGACCCGATGGCGACGGTGGGCATTGTCTACTCCCAGCAGACGGCTGCGACCTATGGCTCGTCGGCCTACGAGCGAGCGGAGGCGCCGATCCTGGGCGTATACCAGGCACTGATCGAGTCGCGAACGCCGTTCGAGATGGTGCATGACCGGCTGATGGATTCCGAGCACCTCGCGCCGCTGCGGACACTCATCCTGCCCAATACCGCGGCTCTCTCGGATGAGCAGTGTGATCAGGTGCGCGACTTCGTGGCGCGGGGCGGGGGATTGGTGGCCACGCTCGAGACGTCGTTGTACGATGCTGACGGCCGCCGGCGAAGCACATTCGGGCTGGCGGACGTCTTCGGTGTCGACCCTGCCGGTGATCGCGCAACCGTAGAAGGCCCACTCAAGAACGGGTATCTGTGGGTCGAACACGGCGCGCCGATAGCCGCGGACCTGTTGATGGGACTCGAGGATGCGCAACGCCTGATCTATGGGGGATACCAGCTCCAGGTCAAAGCACACGAGGGCGCAACTTTCGAGGCGCCGCCACTGACGCTGGTGCCGCCTTACCCGGACTTGCCGATGGAGGAGGTTTATCCACGCCATCCAAGGACGGACATCCCTGGCCTATACTGTCGTCGCTATGGCAGGGGACGGGTCGTGTACATCCCATGGGACCTGGATCGAGTTTTCTGGGAAGTCCTGCATCCCGATCATGGACGGCTTCTGGCCAATGTCGTGCGCTGGGCGACTGATTCCCCCTCTCCGGTCGTGGTATCGGGACCCGGCGTTCTGGATGTGACGGCCTGGCGAAGCCCCAGCGCCATCACCGTGCATCTGGTCAACCTGACGAATCCCATGACGATGCGCGGCGCCTTCCGCGAGTTTTACCCGGTAGGCGCCCAGACTGTAGCCGTGCGGATCCCCGAAGGCGTCGATGTGCTGGGCGTCCGATGCCTCCGGTACGGGCAGGATGCCGATTATCATCTGTCACAGAGTGTCCTCACGGTGATCGTTCCGCAGGTGATTGATCACGAGGTTGTGGCCATCGATGTCGCGCCCTCCACGGGAGACGGCCTCTCCCGTCTCGGAGACAACCGCGAGCGAAGATGAGCACCATCGACGATGAGGTGCATATCGAAAGCGGCTGCCCGTGGTACCATGGATCGCCGTTGGAGTTGACGACGCTCCAAGAAGGGAGCACGATTACGCAGCAACGCGATCTTGCGCGGGTGTTCTCACACAAACCCACAGTAGTCTCCATCGAGGACGACGGGCGCCTTCGGCACAACGGTAAGCTGCCGGGATACCTTTATGAGATCGCGGAACCGGTGGGCCCTGATGATGTAGTCCCCCATCCCCGCACGACTATGGGACCCGGGGACGAGTGGCTCATCTCCCGCGAGCTTCAAGTGCGCCTTGTCGAGGCGACGACAGTCCGGGCCGAGGAGACCCTGTCCGAGGACGACATCCTGGCATTGTACGTCAGACGTTCTTGAGGCATCGCCACGTGGCAGCTCATATAGAAGGAGATCCTGAATGCTGACTGATTCGACGATCCTGCGAAAGCTTCCCCTGATCGAGGAACGCTACGCGGCCTTGCGCTACGAGTATGTGGGCGAAGTGCCTGTTGAGCTCTATGAGACGCGCGCGCATCTCCGAGTTGAGCCCGGAGCGGATCCTGCGGGTCGCTGGCAGCCGGCTCCCCGTGGCACTGCCTGGGGTGGTGAGGGCGTGACCGGCTGGTTCCGAGGCGACGCCGTGTTGCCATCCGTCTGCGAGGGGAAGCGGACCTTCATCCGTGCCTCCACGGGCGCGCCAGAGGCGTTGTTCTTCGTGGATGGCTCTCCGAACGGCGTCTTCGACCCCAACCATCCTGTTGTGCTCCTGACGATGTCGGGTGTACCCGGACGTCGCTATCACCTGGCATTCGAGGCGTATTCCGGGCACACCCATCCCGGTACACAACCCGCGGAAGTGGCACAGCTCCAGCCCGACAAGGGCCGGATCGTTGATGGCGTGACCCTGGTGCTGGAGCGAGAGGATGTTACCGCCTTTGTCCTGGAGTTGCGCGTGCTCCTGCAGCTTGTCGAAGGGCTGGGCCAGGACAGCCTGCGGCGTGGTCGCATCCAGCGTGGGCTTGCCTCGGTCTTCAGCTTGGTGGATGCAATGCCTCAAGAGGGCACTGAAGCTGTCTGGCGTCCCAAGCTTACGGCGGCCCGCGAGGTGATGCGACCGCTGCTGCAGGCGCGCAACGGCACCACAGCGCCCACGATGGGTATCGTGGGCCACTCTCACATCGATACCGCGTGGTTGTGGACGCTGCAGGAGACCCGTCGCAAGGTCGCACGCACCTTTTCCTCGGTTGCGAACCTGATGGACCAGTACCCGGAGTTCATCTTCACCCAGAGCGCTCCTTGCCATACGGAGATAGTGCGCCATGACTATCCGGAGCTCTTTTCGCGTATTCGTTCGCGCGTGGCCGAGGGGCGTTGGGAGCCCAACGGCGGCATGTGGGTGGAGGCAGACTGCAACCTGACCGGCGGCGAGTCGCTGGTGCGCCAGCTCCTGGTGGGACAACGGGCAACACGTGAGATGTTCGGCTACACGTCTGATACGTTATGGATGCCTGACGTCTTCGGGTATTCGGCGGCGCTGCCGCAGATCCTGCAGGGAGCTGGAGTGCGCTTCTTCTGTACGACGAAGATCGCGTGGAACGACACAACGCGATTCCCCTATGACACGTTCATCTGGAAGGGAATCGACGGGTCGTCAGTGATCACGCACTACAACTCCATCCATTGTGCGCCTGACCCCAAGGCGCTTATGGGGCAGTGGGCCTGGGTGCAGCATAAGGATGTCCAGGACCGTCGCCTGACGGCGTATGGTTGGGGCGACGGCGGCGGGGGCCCGGAGGCCGAGATGCTCGAGGTGGCGCGGCTGGTGGGCGATCTGGAGGGATGCCCACGTACCGTTCACACGACGGTGGGCGGCTTCATGCAGTCCATCGAACGCGATCTTGCGCATGATCTGCCCACGTGGGTTGGCGAGCTCTACCTCGAGGGTCACCGCGGCACGCTCACGTCGATTGCTCAGATCAAGCGCGGCAACCGCAGGGCTGAGGTCGCAATGCGCGATGCTGAGATCCTTCTGACGCGCGCGGCGCTTGGTGGGCATTTGCCCTATCCGCGCGAGGCCATGCTTGGGCTGTGGAAGGAGTTGCTCACGCACCAGTTTCACGACATTCTGCCGGGCTCCTCCATCGCCGAGGTCAACGACGAGGCCATCGAAGCCTTCGGACGAATTGCAGGGGAGGCGCGGGCGTTGGCCAACCGCGCCCTCGCGTCATTGACCGGGTTAGGCGCGAAGGATCGGTGGCTTTTCGCCAACACCCTCGGTTGGGAACGTTCCTCTGAGATCTCCTGGGACGGTGCGCCGGATGGCCAGTATCCTGTAGATCAGTCGATTGTGGCCCAATGGGTCGAAGGCCCGACGGGCACAAAGCGAATGGTAATGCACGGTGTGACGCTGCCCGCACTGGGAGGAACGGTTGTTGTGATGGGCCATGGGCAGTCCTCGAGAACGTCACCCTTCAAAGCTACTGTCGACACCGTAGAGACGCCGTTTGTCCTAGCTCGTTTTGACGCTGAAGGGCGGATCGTCTCTCTGATCGACCGGTCCACGGGACGCGAGATCGTGCGACCTGGAGCCGCCCTCAACACGTTCGTCCTCGGCGAGGATGTGCCCGCCGAGTGGGACAACTGGAACGTCGATCGCGATCAGCGGCTGAGGATGCGCCCTGATAGCCACCTGGTGTCGCGCGAGGTCGTGGCTAACGGGCCCTTGCAGTTGCGCATCCGTTGCACCTATCGCGTCGGTCAGGCGTCGACGGTTGTCCAGGATGTGGTCTTCCACAGTAGTTCGCCGCAGATCGACTTCGAGACCGTTGTTGACTGGGTTGAGAAGCGCACGCTGATGAAGGCGCTCTTCGCGTTGAATATCTGGGCCGAGACCGCGCGTCACGAGATTCAGTATGGGCACGCCGAGCGCCCTACTCACACCAACCTGATTCAGGATCGCGCCCGCTTCGAGGTCTGTGCGCACAAGTGGACCGATCTGTCGGACAACGCTTACGGGGTTGCTCTGCTCAATGACAGCAAGTATGGTGTCAGCGTTGAGGGGAACGTAATCGGCCTGAGCTTGCTGAAATCGGGCGTGCATCCCGATCCCCGTGGGGATGCCGGGCGCCACCAGATGACCTACAGCCTGCTGCCGCACGACGGCCCATTCTCGGTCGAGCGCGTCGTGCGCCCTGCCTACGAGCTCAACGTCGCGCCGATCCCTGTTTCAGTAGCGGCTGATGTGGAGGGTCTCAGAAGCATGCTCTCCCTCGACAATCCCAACGTCATTGTCGAAGCCGTCAAGTGGGCCGAGGAAGGGGATGCGTTCATTGTCCGTCTCTACGAGGCAGGAAAGGGTAGCGTTCGGGCCCGGCTCACCCTGGCCATGCCTGTGGAGTCCATCGTGGAGGCCGACCTGCTTGAGGAGAATCCGCAACCGGTGCGTCGAGATGGAGACGCCGTCGTCCTGACGTTTCGTCCATTTGAGATCAAGACGCTCCGCTGCAAAAGGAAACTGGGCTGAGAAGATGTCCGCCGCTCTGCCAAGGCAGACCCAACGCTCGGTACCAGGAATCCGAGTTGTGTGCCGGCGACGGGATCGCACAAGTTGGCTCTGACGCCTGACAAGCGGCGTGGCGGATGTCTTGGCGGATCCCGTCGCTGGACGCGACACGGTGGTGGGCGAGTAGGCTTCGCACCATTGCCCCATCAGACTGGGCACTATGGCCGGGCGAATCCTGGAGGGGATATGCGATTCGGGATAATGGCGATGCAATTGGGAGCTCTGATCCCATCGGAGCTGTCGAGCGAGGAGATGCATGACTATGTGGGTGCCTTTACCCACGAGGCTCTGGTGAGGGCGCTGAACCGCCAGGGCTTCAGCCTCATCGAGCTTGGGGGAGATCTGGCAGCGTTTATGCCCCAGACCTTCACGCCGTCGCAGATTGCGGCGCTTCAGACACTGAAGTCGGAGTTGGGACTTCAGTACACTGTGCACTTGCCGCTCTGGTCGGTGGAACCCTCGACGCCTCAACGGTACATTCGCGAGGGATCGGTTCGCACCATTTCTGATATGATCAAAGCAACCTTGCCGTTGGAACCAGAAGTGTACGTCCTGCACGCGACCGGCGCTCTCGCGGCGGAGTTCTCGGCGATGGCCTTGCCCCCGGTGGGCAAGACGCTTATCCTGCGCCAGTTCCAGCAGGCCGCGATGCAGAGCCTGCAAATGATCCTCAGCACAACCGACCTTGAGAGCCGGCGCCTCGCCATCGAGACCATCGAGTTCCCACTCGACATGACGCTGGAGATGGCAGATGCGTTAGACCTGTCGATCTGCTTCGATGTGGGCCACGTTCTGTCAGGGTTCTCTGGCAACTATGGGCTCTGCGAAGCCTTCGCCCACTGCGCTGGTCGACTGGCGGAGATCCATCTTCACGATGCCGACATACCGAAGACACCAGGCGCTGTCGTGTATGGTCGGGACCATCGCCCACTGGGTACTGGCGATCTGGATGTGGGCGGATTCCTTGACGAAGTCGTAGCCGTGGGGTTCGATGGGCCGGTGATCTTCGAGCTCAAGGTCGAGGAGGCGCGGGCTTCTCTGGATGTTGTGCGACGAACGCGTCCGGGACTCGTCTCCTCATAATAGGCCGACGCGATCTTCCGCACCCCGATCCCGCTTGGGTCGGGTATCCAATATGTGCAGCGTTACTGGCAAGACCGCGAATCCCGTCTGAGTTGGTTGCGACTGTCGGGCCGCGTGCTAGGCTGAAGATGCTTGCTCGGCCACCTGCCTGGAGGTCACGGTGAGATACGGGATCTACCTGCTCAACTTCGGACCGTTTGGCACCGCCTGGGCCGTTGCGCGCCTTGCATCCGAGGCGGAAGCTGCCGGTTGGGATGGGTTCTTTCTCTAGGACCACGTTGCAGGTCACGAGCAGCCCTATGTGGATCCATGGGTTGCCCTGGCGGCTGCGGCTCTGGCGACCACCCGGATCCGCATTGGGACCACCGTGACGCCCATACCGCGTCGCCGGCCCTGGAAACTGGCGCGCGAGGCAGCTTCCGTGGTTGGAGATCATTGCCTCGTTCAGGATCGGCCTGGGCCTCGACGCCGAGTGTGATCCAGACGCGATCCGCTCACGTGTTCTTGCCGGCCCACCACGCTAATGGCCGGTGACCTTGGTTGGATGCGGACATACTGTTTACAGGAGAGGATGAATCGATGACAAGACAGACATTGCCACAAATTGCGCTTGGAGCTACGGGTCTGACGGTGAGCAGGCTCGGCCTCGGTGGGTTTCACCAACTGGAGATCTCTTCAGAGGTGGTGACCCAGGTTGTGGATGCATTCCTCGAAGTTGGGGGCACGTACATCGAGACCGCGCGAGGCTACGGAAACGGAGCTTCGGAGCAGAAACTTGGCCGTGCCCTGGCGGGACGACGCGACCGTGTTGTGCTCGCCAGCAAGAGCGGCGCTCGAGATGGCGACGGCATGCGCCGGGACCTGGAGTCCTCTCTCAAGGCTCTGCAGACGGAGCATATTGAGCTCTACTTCTTCCATGGCGTCAACACGCTCGAGGAACTGGATGCGATCACCGGCAAGGGCGGAGCAATGGAAGCGCTACTTCGGGCGCAGGAGGAGGGCCTGATCCGCGGCATGGGGTTCAGCAGCCATCGCCCACCCGAACTTTATCTCGAGGCTATCAGGCGGATCCCGCTGTCAGTGATCCTCATCTGGGACAACTACCTCGAAGAGCTCTACGTTCCGGAGATCCAGCAGCAGGTGTACCCTCTGGCGCGAGATCGCGGTGTGGGCATCACGGCGATGAAACCGCTAGCGGATGGGTTTCTCTATCGTTCGCCCGAGCCTGCACTTCGCTACGCCCTTGGATCGGGTTCTGACGTGCTGATCTGCGGCATGAATGCGGTGGAGCACGTTTATGAGGCCGCTGGTGCGATCGCGAAGGGACCTGCCGATGCTGATGAGCGGCACGCCATCCTGCGCGACGCCCCTGAGCTGGGGACGTATGTATGCCGCCAGTGTGGGGGCTGTTCGGAAGCGCTCCGCACGCTCTTCCGCTTGGAGGGCTACGTCGACCGTCAGATGATCGACTTCCTCCCGCACGATCCTGCCGACTATGCGTTGCGCCTTCGACTGGCGCACTGGTTCGATCTGACCGGGGTTGCTCAACAGCGCTTCGCCGAGGCGGGGTGGGACGAGGCGAGCCTGATGGCTGAGGCACGTGGTGTTGGATGTCCTTACGGGATTGATGTGGCGCGCAAGGCCAAGTTCGCACTCGCTAAGCTCCGGGCCGAACAGCTTAACACGTTGTAGCTATGGCCAAATCTCGGCTCGAAGACCAACTCGCGGCGTTGGCAGCGCTGCACACGGATCCAACCTCGTCGGAGACGCGGGCGGAATTGCGTCGAGCCTTGAGTCAGAACGCTCTGGTTGCCCGAGCAGCGGAAACCGCCGGCGAGTTTCTGCTGGGCGAGCTGGAAGGCGAGTTGGTGCAGGCCTTCGAGCGGTTGATGGTGAATCCCTCAAAGGTTGATCCTGGTTGTCTAGCCAAGACAGCCATCGTCGAGGCGCTGTACCGGATGGAGGCCTATCGGCCTGACACCTATCTTGAAGGGATTGGCCATGTGCAGATGGAGCCTGTCTGGGGCGGGCGCGAAGATACGGCCGCCAAACTGAGAGGGCTGTCGGCGCTGGGCCTCGTACGCATCAATTACCCCAACGTGATGCTTCAGCTCGCCCAGTTGCTGGCCGATCCTGTCGCCGACGCACGCATCGCGGCCGCCCGCGCGATCGGCTATTCAGGGTTGGAGGCTGGTGTTCCTTTGCTGCGGTACAAGGCTCTCATCGGCGACTCGCACCCGCAGGTTGTGTGTGAGTGTTTTACCGCCCTGCTCAAGCTCGATGCGGAGCCTGCGCTCGCGTTCGTGGCCGGGTTCCTCCAGCATGACGAGCGGGCTATCCAGGAGGCGGCGGCGGTTGCCCTGGGCGAATCTCACCAGGTCCAGGCGTTCCCGTTCCTGGAGGCTGCATGGGAGGATGCGGTCGATGGAGAGATGCGCAAGACATTGCTGGTAGCGATTGCCTTACTCCGCCAGGAACGCGCGCTCGACTTCCTGATTTCATTGATGTTGGAGGGAGGGAACCGGGGGGCTGAGGCTCTGTCGGCTTTGAGTATGTATCAGAGCGATGAGCGCATCTGGGAGCGCATCGAGCGTTCGTTGCGCGAGTGTGGCCAGACCTTGTGAGCAGTGGTGCCCACCATGACGAACCGCCTCCGGTTGGCCGGAGGCGGTTCTATGTGGAATGCTGTCCAGTGCGGGCCATATTGCGACCCGCCATCGGCTACTTGAATAGCCGAATCAGATTACCGATCAGGTGGGCAACGCTAGCTGTAGGTTCGAGGTTGACCCGCTCCCTGCGGTTTCCTCGTACCTTCTCCTCAGCGATGACGGGCGCCACGAAGGCCTTAGTGAAATCGGTTTCCATCTTGTTCCTCCTTAGAACTTTGACCGTTGGTCTGGTGCGCGAGTCAAAGGCATCAAAAAAGGACACCCGGTCAACTGTGGTGTCCTTCTTTCACGCCTACGAGGTTAGCTGTCGGGCTCGGATCAAAGAAGATGACCCTACGGTGAGTTCCCCCCGGACCTCATCGGCTCGCCCCAACTACATCGGTTCCCCCGTTGCTGCTGCATTCGGCGGCCTTGACACTCGCTTTTCTAAGTGCACCGAGTAGGATTCTCATCCCACTCCGATTGACATTATACCAGATTCTGGGAAATGTCGAGGTTAACAGGTTGTTAAGATCGCGCCGCCACGGTCGAGACGGGGTGCAGGGTGTCCCAAATGAGCCATGGTACAATCTCCCAAAAGATTAGCAAACTTGCGATGGAGGTCACCGTATGGTCCTCAATTTGGAGTGGCGTCACCGGTTTCTGCCGTGGCGCGATGAACTGCCCGGACATTTCTACCGGCCACTGGGTTCGGTTGCCCTTGAGGGCTTCGTCACGACGGACCAACTCACCCCCGACGAGGCTCAGAAGCAGTCGTTCATCCCAATGCCACCCGGCACGCCCTGGGGAAGCAAGTGGCAGTATGGCTGGTTCCGTGGCGCATTCGAGCTGCCCCTCGAGGCCGCGGGCGAGCGCATCGTCCTGGCGCCCAATCCGGGTGTCGAGAGCATCATCTTCGTCAACGGCGTGGCAGCCGGTGCCCGCGATCGCCAACATTCCGAGATCACTCTGGCGGCGTCGGGCATCCCTGGTACCCGCTATGAAATCCTGATGGAGAGCTATGCTGGACACGGCCCACGTGTCAGCCACGCCGGGCCGCCCCCTCCTGATCGCGAAACGGTGCCTGAGCCAGGTCCCGCCCAGACCGCGGTTGGCGACACCACCTATGGCATCTGGCAGGAGGAGGTCTACCAGCTCTGGCTCGACGTCCAGACCCTCTTCCAGTTGCGCGAGGCACTGGACCAGGACAGTTTGCGCGTTGCGGAGATCGATCGGGGCTTGCGCGACTTCACGTTGATCGTGGACTTTGAGCTGCCCCGTGAGCAGATGCTTGCCACGGTGCGAACATGCCGCGAACATCTCGCGCCCTTGCTCGCGTGCGTCAACGGATCGACGACCCCCGTCATGTTTGCCTTTGGCCACTCGCACATCGATGTGGCTTGGCTGTGGCCCCTTGCCGAAACTGAGCGCAAGATGGGGCGGACCATGGCGACGCAACTTGCCCTGATGGCCGAGTACCCCGAGTACAAGTTCCTTCAGAGCCAGCCGCACCTCTACTGGATGCTGCAGCAGCGCTACCCTGACATCTATGCGCGGGTCAAAGAGGTTGTGAAGGCCGGTCAGTTCATTCCTGAGGGCGGCGCCTGGGTCGAGCCCGACACGAATATCACGGGGGGTGAGAGCCTCGTCCGCCAGTTCATCCATGGGAAGCGCTTCTTCAGTGAGGAGTTCGGCGTCGACTGCGAGACGCTCTGGCTCTTGCCGCGCTCCGAATAAGCCGCACCTTGCACAACTCGACGATGGTTCAGGAAGTGAGTCTGGCAAAGGGGAGTCGACGTCTGGACTTCCGAACGACGATTGACTGGCAGGAGCGTCATAAGCTCTTGAAGGTGGCATTCCCGGTGCGCATTCACACCGATGAGGCACTCCACGAGATCCAGTTTGGCTACATCAAGCGTCCCAACCATCGATCGCGTCCCTTTGACGCGGATCGTTTCGAGGTTCCAAACCACAAGTGGACGGCCCTCATCGAGGAGAACCGGGGTTGTGCCGTGCTCAATGACTGCAAGTATGGTGTCAATGTCGTGGGTGATACGATCAAGCTGACGCTGTTGAAATCGGCTCTGGCACCCGATATGCACGCCGACCAAGGCGAGCAGACCTTTACCTATGCCCTCTGTGTCTGGCAAGGTCCGTTCGTCGATTCAGACGTCGTTCGAGAGGGCTACGAGCTGAATGCACCACTCATGGTGGTGCCGGGCGACGGAGGCACACAGTCGCTGTTCACCGTCGATGCGCCGAACGTGATTCTTGAGACTGTGAAGCCAGCCGAAGACGGGTCGGCGGATGTTGTGCTGCGCCTGTACGAAGCCAAACGGGCGGCGGTGCGCTGTTCACTCACGACGACGTTGCCGATCGTGAGCGCGTGCACCGTTGACATGCTCGAAACGGTCGTGCACGAGGAGCTTCCGGTTGCGGATGGAACGATCTCCCTGGACCTCGGTCCCTTCGAAGTGAAGACAGTAAGGTTGCGCGTCTAGTTGGGTTTCCCGGGCGGCCCGGTCGCACTGGCGCCGGGCCGTCTTCGAATGGAGGCGCTATGGACAGCAAGGAGCGCGTACGGCGTGCGTTGGCGCACGAGCCCGTCGATCGTGTCCCGATTGGCTTCTTCGCGATCGATTTCGACACGGTGGAGCGCATTCTGGGCCACGAGACGTATCTTCGCGCGAAGGCGAAGTCGCAGATCGCCTTTTGGGAGGGGCGTCGAGATGAGGTGGTGCAGAGTTGGCGAGAGGACACCATCGCGCTCTACCGAAAGCTGGATTTCGTGGACATCATCAATGTCAGTGCGATGGCCAGCAGTGTGGCCCCACCACGGGACTACGAACCGGAGAGGGTCCGTCGCATTGATGCCAACACCTGGGAGGCGCGAGATGGTCGTGTGTGGAAATACTCCGATATCACGGCTGATCTCACCGTAGTCTCTGAGCCGGAACGCGCCTGGTCCGAGGTCGATTTCCCCATGGATCGGCAGCCTGACACCCCGGATGCATCTGCCTTCGAGGTCGTCGACGCAGTCATCGCGGAGTTCGGCGGCGATCGCTACATCCTTGGCCCCTGTGGTGGAGAGGCCGGTATGGTGCTGCTGGGCGGCATGGAACGTGGCCTGCTGGCCTATGCCCTGCAACCGCACATCGTTGCCCGCGCTATCGCCTACGAGACGAGGATGGCTAATCTGCGCGACCCACTGGCCATCAGGCCTGGTACTGACGGCGTGCTGTGGGGCACGGACTTCGCGGCGACCACGGGGCCATTCATCTCGCCGCGGATGTTCCGAACGTTTTGTCTGCCCTCGATCAGGGAGCGGGTGGCTGCGGTCAAGTCCTATGGCCTCACCGTTCTCAAACACGCGTGTGGCAACAACTGGAAGCTGCTGGACATGTTTGTCGAGGCAGGGTACGATGCCTATCAGTCCATCCAGGCTTCGGCAAGCATGGACCTTGGACAGGTCAAGGCCCGCTATGGCGGGCGCCTGGCGCTCTGGGGTGGCGCGCGTGTTGAGTCCCTCGTCTCGGGTACGTCCGACGATGTGCGCCGCGATGTGGCGAAAGCCATGCAGGTAGGTGCGCCCGGCAGCGGGTATATCTTTGGGACGTCGCACTCCGTGGCAGTTGGTACGAAGTACGACAACTTCATGGCGATGCTGGACGCCTACCATCATTGGGCCGAACGAGCGGCCCAAGCCTGAAGTCGACGGCGTCGACCTCTCTAATCAGTGACATCTCACACTGCAGAGGACCGAAGAGTGAACGATAAGACGACGTGTCTGCGTGTACCTCGATATGATGGGAATCAGCAATGGTTCAAAGGCAACACTCACATCCACAGCACGGCATCGGATGGTGGATGGACGTTTGATCAGCTCGAGCAGGCCTACGCGAGTGCTGGTTACCATTTCCTCTTCCGTACAGATCACTGGGTTGCTTCCCAGGCTCAGAGGGCCTGCGCGCCGACCAAGGGTTCCCTGCTCTGGCTGGATGGGGTCGAGCTCGATGGATTCGACGAGATGGGCAGCTACTACCACGTCGTTTGCCTGGGTACCTTTGAGGGCATCGAACGGGCGATGGGCTTTCCCAAAGCTTTAGCCGCGGTTCGCGAACAGGGCGGGATCCTCATCCTGGCGCACCCTTTCTGGACAGGCAACACGTTCGATGAGGCGAACCGGTGGGCGTTCGATGGTGTCGAGTTGTACAACCACGTCTGCCAATGGCTGAACGGCAAGGGCGACGCCCGTCCCTATTGGCACGCGATGCTCACTGACGCTCCAGGGACTCTGGGCATTGCCTCGGATGATGCTCATACCACTGCTTCCCACCCAGGCTGGAACGGTGGTTGGGTCAGAGTCCAGGCAGACGTGCTCACGCCTGAGGCCATCATGGACAGCCTTCGTGCGGGGCGGTTCTACAGTAGCACCGGTCCGGAGTTCTATACCATTTCGGTCAGTGATGCCGTGGTGACGGCAAGCACTTCACCCGTGCAGTTTGCACGGCTGGTAGGGCCCAAATCAGGTGGTAGACGGCTTGGCAGCTTCGAAAAGGTGTCCATGGACACCTTCACCTTTGAAATTCCTGAAGACTGGCCCTACGCCTATCTTGAGATTGAGGATGACTGTGGTGGACGTGCGTGGACGAACACGCTGTGGCTCGCGCCGTAGCGCGGGCTTACTGACTCCGGGCTACCGGCAAAGGAGGGAAGATGGCCAGTCGCCAGTGGGACCGCCCCAATATCGTTTTTGTACTGACTGATGATCAGGGCGCCTGGGCGCTTGGGTGTGCGGGCAATTCCGAGGTTCAAACGCCCAACCTGGATCGCCTCGCGGCGACCGGAATCCGCTTTGATAGCTTCTTCTGCGCATCGCCCGTCTGTTCTCCTGCCCGTGCCTCGATCCTCACCGGGCGCATCCCTTCCCAGCACGGTGTGCACGACTGGTTGCGGAAGGGTAACCTCAAAGGAGAGCGTACGCCAGAGGGTACCGGCGATGACGACCGCGAGATTGAGTATCTGCGGGGGATGACGGCGTACACGGATGTCCTGGCTGCGCACGGCTATGTGTGCGGGATCAGCGGCAAGTGGCACATGGGTGACAGCGTCACGCCTCAGAAGTCGTTTTCCTATTGGCATCTGTTCCCCTACGGGGGCGGGAATTACCACAATGCGCTATTCATCCGCCATGGACGCATCGAGCGCGATCCGCGGTATCTCACCGACGTGATCACCGAGGGCGGCCTGCAGTTCCTCGATGCCCAGGCCGACAACAATGCGCCTTTCTACCTGAGTGTCCACTACACGGCGCCCCATTCGCCGTGGGACCGTGGCCAACATCCTGAGGACCTTGTCGCGCTGTATGCGGACTGCCCCTTCGCAACGTGTCCTGAGGTGCCGGGGGGACACCCCTGGCAGATCAACAGCGCCCCGCGAGGCACAGGCGCACGGCGGCGTGAGCTGTTGAGCGGCTACTACGCGGCCATCACCGGGGTGGACCGCGGTGTCGGTCAACTCCTGGATAAGCTAAGGGAGATGGGTGTGCTCGACAACACACTCTTCATCTTCTCGGGTGACAATGGGATGAATATGGGCCACCACGGCATTTGGGGGAAGGGCAACGGTACATTTCCGCTCAACATGTATGACACCTCCGTCAAGGTACCCATGATCATGTCACGGCCCGGCCACGTGTCGCAGGGTGTCGTGGACGAGACCCTTCTTAGCGCCTATGACATCATGCCCACGCTTCTCGATTACGCTGACGTTGTTGCTGCGGACCCGGGGACCTTGCCCGGACGCAGTTTTGCGCAACTCCTGCGGGGTGGGCCACTCCCCGAACGTGAGCATGTCGTGGTATTCGACGAGTACGGCCCTGTGCGCATGATACGGTCAGCAGAGTGGAAGTACGTCCATCGCTACCCCTATGGTCCTAACGAGCTCTATGATCTGCGCCGCGATCCGGAGGAGACTGAGAACCTGGTTGACCATCCTGTGCTCGCGGCACGCGTGGCCGAGATGAAGGCGCAGTTGGACGACTGGTTCCTGCGTTACTCCGATCCAGCATTGGATGGAACCCGTGAAGCGGTGACGGGGAAGGGGCAGATTGACCTTGCCGGCACGGCAGGTGAGGGGCGGCGTGCCTACGAGGCAGATTGGTGGTATATAGATGACAATGGCATCCGGCGTGACGACCGGGCCATTCTTTTTGGAGCGATCTTACGCGAGGAGGAAACAGAGAGATGATGACGGAGTCCCCTTCGTACAAGCGCACGATGCACCTTGGACGCTACCACTATGGTGCAGCCTACTACCCTGAGCACTGGAGCGCTGCAGAGCGGGCCGACGATGCGGTGCGGATGGCGGCGGCAGGTTTCAGCCTTGTACGTATGGCCGAGTTTGCCTGGGATTACCTCGAGCCCGAGGAAGGCCTTTACCGATTTGACCTTTTCGATGAGACGATCGCGGCATTGGGCGCCCAGGGCATTTCGACGATGTTGTGCACTCCGACGGCTACGCCTCCGCGGTGGCTGACAATGGCACACCCTGAGGTTCTACGTGTCGATGGGAATGGGGTGCCGTTGCAGCATGGCTCCCGGCAGCACGCATGCCCAAGCAGCGAAGTGTTCCGAGCCTACTCCCGGGCCATCACGCGAGCGATGGCCGAGCACTACGCCTCCAATCCCCACGTCATTGGTTGGCAGACGGACAACGAGCTGAATTGCCACTTCTCGGAGTGTCATTGCCCCAACTGTCAGGTGGCTTTCCGTGATTTCCTCCGAGCCACATACGGCAACGACATCGCGGCGCTTAATGCCGCGTGGGGTACAGCTTTCTGGTCGCAGACCTACAACGACTTTGACGAGATCGAAACGCCGAAGGTTGGGAGGCCGGCGTACCCAAACCCAGCTCAGCAGCTTGCTTACTACCGCTTCATCGCGTGGAATACGGCGCGCTTTCAGCACGAGCAAGTTGAGATCCTGCGCGAGGCTGCGCCACGGTGGTTCGTCACCCACAATGGTACTTTTGCACATGTCGACTACCGCGGCGCATTTGGTCGAGACCTGGACTTCCTGGGCTACGACGTCTATCCGATGTTCGACAACGACCCGTCGCATCGCCCCCTGAGTCAGGCATTCAACCTTGATCACGCCAGAGCCTGGACCGGCAACTTCATGATTCCAGAGCAGCAGTCGGGGCCCGGAGGACAGGCGCCCTATCTTCACGACACTCCCGAGCCTGGCGAACTGCGCGGGATGGCCTACACATCGATTGCACGAGGCGCCGATAGCCTTTTGTTCTTCCGGTGGCGCACCTGCCGGTATGGGGCCGAGGAGTATTGGTGTGGTATCCTGGACCACGACAACGTTCCGCGCCGCCGCTATGACGAGGTGCAACAACTCGGGAAGGAGCTTCAGGTTGTCGGCCCTGAGGTTTTGGGGACGCGCGTTCGCGTCGACGTAGGAATCGCGGCGGCTGACGTTGACGTCTACGATGCCCACAGCACGATGCCGATGGGCCTGCCCTCGCCCAGGGATGTGGCCCAGGTCGTGCACAGTGCGTTCCTGATGCGAGGCTATGCCGTCGGGTGCGTCCATCCTGCAGACGATCTGCGCGATCTGAAAGCCTTTGTGATCCCTCACTGGGCGACGTTCAACCCCGAGTGGTTTCCCAACCTCCAGGCTTACGTTGAAGGAGGAGGCGTGCTCGTCATCGGCGCGCGGACGGCCACGAAAGACTGGCACAGTAACGTCGTCGCCGACACGCCCCCAGGGATTTTCGCCCGGTTCGCCGGCGTCAGAGTGGGTGAGTATGGCAGGCAGAATGCCCCCGACCAGCGTCCCCTGACGCTACGCTTCTATCCTGGCGACGCCCAGCCGCTGTCACGACACTGGTACGAGCTACTGGACCCGATGCCCGGCACGCACATCTGTGCGCGCTGGATGGAACGTCACTTACGGCTGAAGGCCGGTGTCACGAT
>JAKJAE010000039.1:8667-13610 GCA_022707665.1 Chloroflexota bacterium | reverse complement strand
ACTCATTGATCAAGGGGTTGCCGATGTTGCCCCCGACCCATGGGCGTATCCCTGAGGCCTCGAGCATCTTGCCAACCAGGCTGGTCGTCGTCGTCTTCCCTGCCGACCCCGTGATGCCCACAACGGGAGCCGGGCAGCGCACCAGGAACTCCTGCGCATCATTGCTCACCCGAATGGACCGGCGTCGCGCTTCTTGCACCACAGGCAGGTCCGGAGAAACCCCTCCGCTCAGGCATAGCAGGTCGCATCCGTCGAGAAGCGCCACCGGGTGTTCGCCAAGAACGAAGGTCACGTCCAGGCCCGAGAGTTCAGCCATCTCGGCCCGCAATGCCGTCGCATTGCGGCTGTCTGAGACGGTAACCCGCACACCCTGCGTCGCATAGAAACGGACAAGGGCCAGGCCCTGGCGTCCCAGGCCCAGGATTACCACCGCCCGTTCACCTTCTCTCCCCATCCCGTTGACGTCCCGCTTCACTGGCTTTCCGACCCTTCTTACCGCGTCTGCTACACCGCTTCCGTCAGAACCCGTACGATGCGTTCCATCTGCACAGCGTGGGACCCCTTGATCAGCACCACATCGCCCGGACGCAACAGATCACGCACGATATCGACCGCCGCATCGCTGTCTGGAGCCGACCGAATGTGGTCTGCCGGCAATCCTCGTTCGCTCGCACCCTCGGCGATCATCTGTGCGCGCGCACCAACCACGACCAGCTCCTCGACGACCTCCGCAGCACGCAATCCAACCTCGAGGTGCCCGTCGCGTTCGTAGGCGCCCAGCTCCAACATGTCGCCCAACACTGCGACCTTGCGTCCTTCGAGGTCCGCCAACAGGCCCAGCGCAGCCACCGCCGACGGCGGGCTGGAGTTGAACGTATCGTCGATGATGAGACACCCATAGGGCCCACGCACTGTGACCAACCGCAACTGCAAACCGGGAGCAGCCAAGCCTTCCACGATCTCGTCCCATGTCAGTCCTTCGACCAGGCCCGCTGCCGCGCCACGCAACACCGCATAGATGCTATGACGGCCCAGGAGCGGCGCCTCGAAGGTCACCACCTCATCGCGGTAGTGCAGCCTTCCTCTGATGCCCTGAAGGCCCAGCCCTTCTACATCGTCAGCCCACAAGTCGGCCTCCGGTGATAGGCCATACGTGAAGACCACCGCCCTCGTATGGCCGGCCATTGCACGCACGCGGGCATCGTCCTGATTCAGGATAGCCACGCCATCGGTGGGCAACGCTTCCACGAGTTCGCGCTTCGCCCGGGCGATATCGTCGAGCGTGCCCGCGTGCTCGGCGTGCACGGCTTCGACGTTTGTCACAATGCCCACGTGGGGGCGTGCGATGTCACACAGAAAGCGAATGTCCCCCGGCACGTACATCCCCATCTCAAGGACGACCCTGAGCCTTTCCGATTCGGGGACATCTGCGCCCGTGGGGGCCCCCAGGCTCAGCAACGTCAACGGCAATCCGAGCTCGTTGTTAAACGAGCGCTGGCTTCTCACGACGTGGTACCGCTGCTCGAGCACCTTCGCCGCAACTTCCTTCGTCGTCGTCTTGCCCACGCTGCCGGTAACTCCGATGATACGAACCGCCAGTTGCTGCCGCCACCAGCGAGCTGCATCCTGCATGGCTTCAAGGACGTTGTTGACACGCACCACCACCGGGATGCGTACCGGGCGGGGCCCGGAGTCCTGCTCCCTCAGATCCAGGATATCCACCGCTTCCGGCACAGACACGTCATTCTGCACAACAGCAGCCACAGAGCCCCGCGCCAGTGCATCGTTCACATACGCGTGCCCGTCAACGTGCTCACCGGCGAACGCAAAGAAGATGGACCCCGGCTGAGCCTCGCGCGAATCGATCACAGGCACGACCGGAACATCGGGAGAGTCCAGAGACCAACCGGTCAACGCCTGGATGAAGTCCGCCAGCGTCAATCTGCGCCCCCAGGCACCTCGGCTCGTCATCACCCTGTCGAGCGTCATTGTTCTGGCTCCACCACCGGCTCCGTCGGTGGAATGCCCAACAGGACGAAGAGCCGCGACGCCACAGACTGGAACACTGGCCCCGCCGTCTGCGTTCCCCACCGCAGATAAGTCTCGATCTGCGGACGGTCCAGCTTCACGAGAATCACCACCTCAGGATCGGGCATAGGACCGAACCCGATGAAAGAGGTGATGACCTCTACAGGATCGTAACCTCCCGAGGTCGGTATCTGGGCCGTGCCGCTCTTGCCTGCCATCGGATAACCCGGAACCCGCGCCTTATCGTAACGATCGGCCACGGTGTTGGCCATGAGCTCGGCGATATAGTCCGCCGTTGCCCTGGAGACCGGCTGACCCAGCGGCCTGGGCGTCGTCGGAACGACGGTACCATCGGCATAGCGCCGCTCGGCAACAACATAGGGCGCCATCATCGTGCCATGGTTGGCCAACGCCGATACAGCGGTGACCAACTGGAGCGGTGTCACCGCGATACCCTGGCCAAACGAGTTCGTCGCCAACGTGCTATCGGTCCAATCCCAGTCCGTCGGTAGATGCACGAATCCGGGAACCTCTGCCACCAGCTCGATCCCGGTCAACTGTCCAAAGCCAAATGCCCGCACGTAACGGTAGAAAACATCTGCCCCCATGATCTGAGTCGACAGCGTCGCCGCGCCCACATTTAGCGAGGAACTGAGCAACCCCTGGAGGTCCTGTGTCCCATGCGCCTCACGGTCGGAGTTCCTGATCACGACGCCGCCATATTCCAGAGCTCCGTTATCGTAGTAGGACCAACCTGGCCCAACGCCTCGGGAGTCAACGGCTGCCGCAGCGGTGATCACCTTGAACACCGAGCCTGGCTCATAGGGGATGCTAACCGCAGGATCTACGAATAGATCCCGTTGATCCTCCGTGTACTCCGAACGCCTCGCGGGATCGTAGCACGGTCTACTCGCGGAGGCCAGAATCGCTCCGGTCTTCGGGTTCATCACCAGAATCGTCCCGCCATACGCCCCATAGTCGGCCATCGCCTTGTCCAACTGGCCCTCAACAAAGGCCTGGATCGTACGGTCAATGGTGAGCGTCAGATCGGTTCCTTGGATGGCGCGCAGTTTGCCCTGCGCCATCTCTTCGGGATAGGGCTCAGATGCGGCGTCCACCTCACCTTGCGCGACGGCTGGCTGGGGCTTGAGCAGTCGATAATGAAACGCCTCGACGCCGTAGCCCTCACCCCTCTCATTGCTGAAGCCCAGAGTGTGGCTGGCCAGAGCGCCCTCCGCGTAGTAGCGCTCCCAGGTTGGTTCCAGCGTGAGCCAGTACCATTTCTCGGCCTTGAGGTCCTCGAGTTCGTACGCGGCCTCACCGCCAATCGCCCAGGCAAGCCGGACCCACGTTCGATCCTTCACGGCGAGATCGGCCTGCAAACTGGCTACATCACGCCCTAGCAGAGGCGACAGATCGGCTGCCGCCTCGACCGTGTCGGTGATGGTCGCGATGATCGACACATCGGCGCCAACGACGTAGATCGGCGCATTGCCCACCAGGAGGTCACCATTGCGATCCAGGATGACGCCTGGAGGTGGTGAGGGCAACCCATAGGGTCGGTCGAGCAGGGTATCGACCTCTTTCTTCCAATCGGCACGCACGATAACCTGCAGCCATACCAACCGTCCGATGATGACCACAAACACCAGAGCAAAGAGCACACTGACAAGACGCAGGCGCGCTTCAGGTCCGCGTAACATTTCAGGGAGTCTCCAGCTCGATGAACCCAACGGATTCAGCCGGAGCAAACCCCAGGGCCACAGACCGAACTTGCAGCACCGGGATTGAGCTCAGGCGGGCGATCTCAGTCTCCAGGCGACTGCTCTCGCGTTGCATCCGCGCTACGTCATTGTGCAGGGCCCAGACCTCGTTGGACAGCCGCACGTTGGCAGCGCCGAGAGCCAGGTACCCACCCACGAAAGCCGTGGCCAACACGATACCGATGACGAAGGCTCGCGCCGTCACCTGGTTCATCTGTTCTTTTCGACGCGGCACCCCATGTGTGCTCTGTTGCCAGACTACGCTCATTGCATCACCCCAAGAGCTCCCCGTCCCACACTATAATTTCTCGGCGAGACGCAGCTTCGCACTCCTGCTGCGCGGGTTGGCCATGATCTCCGCATCAGACGGCACAATCGGTTTGCGTGTCAGAATGCGCAGGCTGCGCCTGTGATCGCACTGGCACACCGGAAACTCGGGAGGACAGATACAGTCCCGTGACTCGCGTTGCATAAACTGCTTGACAATACGATCCTCCAATGAATGAAACGCGATGACGCCAAGCCGCCCTCCGGTTCTCAACGCCGCGAGCGCATCCGGCATGGCCACCGCGATCGCCTGTAATTCCTGGTTGACCGCAATCCGCAACGCCTGAAAGGTGCGAGTCGCCGGGTGTAGACGCGCCGGTGCCCCTGCCCCCCGTCGCCCCCCGACAGCCGCACTCACGATGCGAGCAAGCTCTCCTGTCGTCCCAATCGGTCGCGCCGCGACAATCGCTCGCGCTATCCGGCGACTCCGTGCTTCCTCTCCATAGTCAAACAGAATCTGCGCCAACGCATCTTCAGATAGCTGGTTGACCAGATCAGCAGCCGTCGCACCGTGCCCGGTGTCGAAGCGCATATCCAGCGGACCATCCTGAAGAAACGAGAACCCACGAGCAGGGTCCTCGATCTGCCAGCTCGAAAAGCCCAGGTCAAAGATCACGCCATCGAGCGGCCCCCTCTGCGCTTGCCGCAGCACGTCCAGCAGATCCACATATGAGGCGTGCTCCACTACCACCCGATCGCCGTAGGCGCCCAGCCGCTCGCGTGCGCGTAGTACTGCCTCAGCATCACGGTCCAGCCCCAGGACCCAGCCATCAGGAGCGGAAGCGTCCAGGATTGCGGCAGTGTGCCCGCCCCCCCCACCGTCGC
>JAKJAE010000039.1:306-8586 GCA_022707665.1 Chloroflexota bacterium | reverse complement strand
GCCGCCTCTCGCCGTAGCCTGTCCTTCTCCTCCCAGGTCTGCGGATTCCACAACTCGATGATCTTCTCCAAACCAACGATGAGCACCTCGGTGGATAACTCCAACCCGGCGTACTCGCGCAACCTATCGGGGATCAGCATCCTCCCCTGTTTATCGAGCTCGAAATCCATGGCCTCGGAGAATAACATCCGGCGCAACTCGCGTCCCTTGGGATCGGTCAGCGGCAGCGCAGAGATCTTCGCCGTGAGTTCCCGCCACACCTGAATGGGGTATACTGCCACACATTGGTCGAAGCCTTTCGTGATGATCAGTTGCTCAGGCAGGTCATCACGAAACCGCGACGGCATCGTGAGCCGGCCCTTATTGTCCAAGGTATAAGTGTACTGACCTATGAGCATTGGATGACCATCACCGCCAGGTATCGAACACTGGGCAAAAGTGGCTTCCCGCCCCACCATACCCCACTTTGCCCCACTACCGCCCACATTATACATCAGATGGTGGGGGCACGCAATAGTAATCCCAACTTTTGCATGCAAATTCACCACATTGCTTGGGATACCTTGCGTTATGCCGTGGACCGATACGAAGCGCTCACCACAGAAAAGTATGAAATTCGTATGTTCGGCGACCCTCTCGTGAAGGATGTACTGTGCTGCGTTTAGAGCGAATTCGCGATGACATCGCAGCCCTTGGCCAGCATGCTGCACTCGACCAGCAGAATCAGGGCAAGGTGCTGGCTCTGGCACGGCGCTGGCTGGCCGATCTGCCCGACCACGAAGCACTCCGGCAGCACATCCAACCGTTGCTCAGCGGAGCAAGCCAGTGGGGCGGGGCTATCGCTGTGACGGACGAGCCGCTTTCGGTCCCGATCCCATGCCCGGGAATGCCACCCGATGGTTTGGTTGTCGTTGGAGTGGATGGCTCGCAGATCTTCCCGGATCGCCATGCCCTGGTTCTCTACTACCTTTTGCAGGTTGGGGCGCTCTTGTTTCGCTACAACGGCACAACACCGTCAGTTCACACGGCAGAGTGGTTGCACTACGAAGAGCGTGAGCTCTTCGATGCTCGTGGCTACCTGATGGGGAGTGAAGTGCTGGCCATGGAGCGCATGGTGAAGGAAATGGAAGTCCTGGCTGACCTCTTATCCGCCGAGCGCCAGGCGGCACCCGGGCTCATCTTTGGTCTCTCCGATGGCCCCTTGCTCTGGCCTTACATGGATCGCGATAGCGACGCCACGCAACAAGCGAGGGCTGCCTATCTTGGGGCGATCGAGCGCGTCCAGAGGCACGACGGTATACCGGTGGGCTACGTGGACCGGCCGGGCGGGCAGCCGTTGCTGGAGTTGCTCTGGGTTAGCCAGTTGCCAGCCGAGGATCTGCTTCAGCGCAGTGACCAAACGCCGCTGGGCCGCCTGACCGATGAGCAGTTCCTGTCTGAGGTGCTGTCCCCCGGTCAGCGGACTCCCTGGTTCACCCGGCGCACGGCAGCCAATCAGCGCCACGCCGCAGCCGGACAGGAGATCTGGTTCTGTTATATGGCGCTCGGTAGCGCTGGTGATCGAGCCATCGCGCGCATTGAGGCACCGGCCTGGGCTGCAGAGCGTGCTGACATTACCACGGCGCTTCACGCCATGCTCTGGCACCAGGCATCCGCGCTCGACGGTTACCCATATGTCCTCGCGCGGGCCCACGAGGAGGCGCTCGTCACGACTCAGGATAAGGTCGCCCTGGAGCAAGCGATTCAGCGCCAGTTCCTCGAACAGGGCATCGTAGCCCAGCCCTCCAACAAGGCCCGTCAGAAAGCCCTGTTGGGCAAGCGCTAACACCAAGGAGTGTCTATGCCTTCCGACGATCGCACCATTACCATCGGCAACGTTCTTCGCGCTGACATCCGCGGGTTCGTCGTGGCGTCACGCATCCCCGCCCCTGAAGTACCTACCTTTGGGACCTTCGTGCGGGCACCCATCCAACAGAACACCGCAGAACTGGTCGGCCTGGTCTACGACATTCGCCTTCAGGACGACCCGTTTCTGCGCAACCTTGCCGCCACCGTCTTTCCAGGCGATCCACGGTCCGAGGAGATCATCCGCGACCAGCGTGAGAACCGTGTGGTCCCGGTGGAGATCTCTGTAGCCGCCATCGGATACCGGTTTGGTGCAACAGGAACGTACATCTACGGGTTCCCGCCCCAGCCCCCGATGATCCTCAATCAGATCGCCGTCTGTGCTGATGCTGAGGTCAGGGAGATCACGACCTCTCCCGATTTCATGCGGGCATTGCTCGACAACCGCGACATCCCAACGGACGAACTGATCCCTGCAACCCTCCTGCGCGCGTCGACCCTTCGCGAGCCCGACCATCTGCGGTATCTCATTCAGGCCGGCCGGTACCTGACACACGAGCTCGCCCGCGATCCCGTGCGGGTCGAGCGCATCCTGCGTCGCATCGACCACGCCTAGCTCCCCCGCTCCGGATAGGCGGGGCTTGACCCTCTCGAGCTCGACCGTAGCCACTTGGCTCTGAGCGTCCTGGCAACAGAACGCCGGGGCTGCAAACATATCGACGTCTGCAGCCCCGGCATCTCCCTAACAATCCGGCTTACTTTCCCCGCCCCGCCTTCACCGCCGCGATAAACGCCTCCGCTCGCCGCGTCAGCTCGCCCATATCGCCCATGTCCAGAAGTTTCTGGCTCACCAGGCTGCTGCCAACACCCAGGGCCGCCGACCCGGCACGGATGAAGTCCGTCGCCGTCGTCAAATCGACCCCACCAACCGGCACGATTTCCAGTTGTGGGAGCGGTGCCTTGATCGCCTTGATAAGGTCGGGGCCTCCGATGCTTGCCGGGAACAGCTTTACCATTGCGGCTCCTGCCTCCCATGCAGTCAGGGCCTCGGTCGGCGTGAAGATGCCTGGCATCGCCGGGATGCTATAGCGGTTGCACAGCTCGATCACGGCGACCTTCAGCGTGGGCGCCACGACGAAGCCCGCACCCGCCAGAATGGCTGCGCGCGCCGTTTCAGCATCCAACACCGACCCCGCACCGAAGAGGACGCTGTCGCCGTAGCGTGAGGTTGCCTCCTCGATGACGCCCAGCGCGCCCGGCGTTGTCATCGTCACCTCAATGACGCGCACACCGCCGGCACTGATCGCGTCGGCTGCCGCGATCAACTGGTCACTGCTGTTCGCACGCATGATCGCGATCACGCCTGTCGACCGCATGAGCTCCAACTTCTCTGTTCTGTTCATCCCCGTCTATACCTCCGACTTATACCATCATCAGGGTTGCTTAGGTGGGCACGGGAGAGCTCCCATCTCGCTTCGCCCCAGGTGCCCCCTCTGGCAAACGACCGGACTGCACATCTCAGATCCCTACCTCGCGGTTCTCTTTCCCCCGCCCAGGACGTCCGCCTTCATCAGCGCCTGCACCTCATCCTTGTTGACGATCGGCAGGTCGAACATCAGCGTCTGCTTGATGCGGGTCATCGCGTCGCCAACCAGCACACCCTTTTCGATCCCCGTGCCATTGAACCCTGCGGTGAGCAACCCGTAGTAGAAACCCGCATTCCACGTATCGCCCCCGCCCAGGCGGTCCCACAGCGTGATCGGCTTCACTCCAGGCGACCGGAAGAACGCGCCGTCTACATCGGCTGCGGCAGACTCCCAACGGTGCTGTTCGAAGGAGTCCGGATAGCGGATCGTGATCGCCACGATCTTCGTATTGAACCGCTTGTGGACCGCCTCGGCAAAGGCCAGGACATCGTCATCCTCCAGATGGCCGATGTCACCATCCACGATCTGCTTGGCCGAGTACTGGCCACAGTCCAGCCCATAGAGAAGCGCCATATCCTCAATCGACGTGATCAACACATCGACGTGGTCCGCCAGGATTGGTGTCATCACCGCCCGTGCCTGCTCGACGTTCCAGAGCGTCGCCCGGTAGTTGAAGTCCAGTCCCACCAGGCAGCCTGCGGGCTTGTGTTGAATCGCCTCTTCAAAGGCTGCAAGTAGGTAGTTCCGCGCGTAACCACTGTGGGTCGACAGCCCGAACGTGATACCCGACGTGTGAAACAGCCTGCAGTCCTTGAGCGCAGCCTCCCAGGCGACCATCCCGGCGTCGAGACGGGATGCCGCTGAATAGGCGCGCTGGTAGATTCCCGTGTCCTTCCGTGGCGTCCTACCCACCTCATAGATGAAGCGCCCGATCGGTTCCGTCTTCGGCGCCCAGACGATATGATCGGTACAGATTCCGTTCTCGCGCGCGATGTTCCGCAGCATGGTCCCATAGGGATTGGCGGGCACGCGCGTGATGTAGCTCGATGGGATCCCGAAACGTGACAGGCCCATCGCCAATGTGAACTCGCTGCCTGCCATCGACAGGTGCACCGTACGCGTCCGCTCCGGCCTCTCGTTGTCCGCGGGCGTGTCGCGAACCATCGTCTCCCCAAACGTCACGAACGCAGGCCCCTTCCCCACAAATCCGCTCAGGTCATCCTTCGTGATATCCCACTTCAGCAGTGCTTGGCTCATAGCCTCTCTCACCTCTCGCCTTGATCTCTGACCCATCGCCGATCCCCAATGACCTGGCCCGAAGCCGCGCCTACCAGTCCGCCACTGAGCCATCCTTATGCCACAACCGCGGCGTTTCCCAGGATCCATCATCGCGCTTGTCGACGAGCGCCTCCTCGTCCAACTCGATCCCCAATCCAGGCCTGGAGGGCAGGTCGATGTAGCCGTCTTTGATAACGAACGGTTCCTTCAGATACCCTTCGCCCAGGGTCACGTGCTCCTGCGCCAGGAAGTTCGGGATGCAGGCATCAAGTTGCAAGCATGACGCTAACGCAATGGGCCCCAGGGGACAGTGCGGTGCGACGGCAGCGAAATAGGTCTCCCCCATCGCCGCGATCTTCTTGCACTCCAGGATTCCACCGGCGTGAGAGAGGTCCGGCTGCAAGACGGTTGCGGCCTGCTTCTCCAGCACCTCACGGAACCCCCACTTGGTGAACAGCCGCTCGCCCGTTGCGATAGGGATGTGCGTGCTCTGTGCAAGATCTGCCAGCACATCGACGTTCTGGCACTGTACGGGCTCTTCAATGAACATCGGCTGGTAGGGCTCAAGGGCGTTGATGAGCAACTTCGCTGTCTGCGGCGATATCGCGCCGTGGAAGTCAATGGCGATGTCGACCTCGGGTCCGGCGGCCTCGCGCAAGGCGGCGAAGTGCGCAGCGGCCTTATCCACAAAGTCCTTGCTCTCAACGATGCGCGCGGGCCGGTCTCTGGCGACGCCCGTCTTGAACGCGGTGAAGCCCATCTCGACGAACTGCTTGATGTTCTCCGGTCGCGCGCCGCCCTTGTAGATGCGGATGCGATCGCGGGTTGGCCCGCCCAGGAGCTTGTAGACAGGCACGCCCAGGGACTTACCCGTTAGGTCCCACAGGGCCTGTTCGACGCCGCTCAGGGCACTCGTGAGGAGCGGACCGCCACGGTAGAATGCGTGGCGATACATCGCCTGCCAATGGTGCACGACGCGGGTCGGGTCCTGCCCGATCAGGTAGGGCTCCAACTCCGCCACGGCCGCTGCGCACGTCAGGGCGCGACCCTCTAGGATCGGCTCTCCCAGCCCGACGAGGCCTTCGTCAGTGTGAATCTTGAGGAAAATCCAGCGTGGCTTGACGAGGAACGTTTCCAGCTTCGTGATCTTCATCTTCAGCTCCGTGTGGTGGTTATGGGACGTGAATAGGGTTATCGAGACTGAGTGTGACTCCACCATCCGACTTCTGCGTTCCATCTTAGGCAGAGCGGCGGCCCTGTCAACCAGCCGTTGACGCCCGCGATCGGTGGTCTATACTGCTCGGTGCTGTCAGAGTCCACATGTGGGTCGGACGATACTCCGCCCCGGTAGCATCCCAGTCGAGGTCTTTATGTATCTCAAGTGTCTAGCTTGTGAGGCGCTGGCGCGCCTCGCGTACCTGTCCGCTGCGCGTTCACAACACACCGTGGATGTCGAGTTGTTTCGACTTGGGTGGCACAGCAACCCCGCGGATCTGCGCTCGCGCCTCCAGTCTGCCATTGATAGCGCTTCAGATGATGCTGAACGCACTTACGACGCTGTCGTTCTCGCTTACGGGCTGTGTGGTCGGGCGACCGATGGCCTTGTCGCCCGAAGGGTACCCCTTGTCATTCCGCGTGCCCATGACTGCATTACCCTGTTCCTGGGCGGTCGAGCGCGCTACCAGCAGCAGTTCTCGGACCATCCCGGCACGTATTGGTACGTGCGCGACTACGTCGAACGCAAGACCGGGAATACGGCACTGTCGCTCGGCGCGGAAGGCTACGATGATGTCGCGGCGATGTACGACGAATACGTTGCCAAGTACGGCAAGGACAACGCCGACTATCTGATGGAGGTGATGGGGGCCTGGCGAGACCACTACAACCGCGCTGCCTATATCGACATGGGCCTTCTCGACAGCGCCGCGGTCGAGGTGCAGACGCGGGAAGAGGCGGAGCGGCGTGGTTGGACCTTCGAGAAGGTTGCTGGTGACCTGATCCTGATCAAGCGACTTCTAGAAGGTGAGTGGGACGCCGACTTTCTTGTTGTCGAGCCGGGCCAGACGATCAAGATGGCCTACGATGAGCGCGTGGTGAGCTGCGTCGGCTAGCCTGGATGTCCGCGAGCTACCCTGGTGGACACGATCAACACCTACAATGAGAAATCGCTGCACGCAGCTCTCAAGCAGTGGTACGCGCGGGACGGGGGTGAGACCGAGGTGCGGGTCGATGGCTACATCGTTGACGTTGTCCATGATGACGGCCTCATCGAGATTCAGACTGGGAGCTTCGCCTCGATCAAGGGCAAGGTGACGGCGTTGGCCCAGAATCATCGG
This sequence comes from Chloroflexota bacterium, assembly GCA_022707665.1. Taxonomy (GTDB): domain Bacteria; phylum Chloroflexota; class Anaerolineae; order B4-G1; family SLSP01; genus PWVB01. The sequence goes on along the minus strand of JAKJAE010000039.1, from coordinate 1,700 downwards.
GTCTTGCTTGCGTATCCTGTTGCGCTGGAGTCCTGGCTCGTCCAGCCAACCACGGATGGGGCGCGGCCAGTGCGCCGGAAGTCCCCCAAGCGTGGTTCGGCGTTGGCATTGTTCGCGGAGTTGGTCAGTTTTCCTGGCCTGATTGCGAATCCCAACTTCGAGATCGATATCGTGTTCACGCGTGAGGACGTTCTGCGGCACCAGGATGCCCACCGTGGGTGGCGGCGCCATGGCTGGGTTGTTGATGATCGGATCCTGCTGGAGGTAGTAGAGGCTCAGCGGTATAGGGAACCGTCGGACTTTGCGTCCTTGCTCCCCGATGCGCTGGGTGCTTCCTTTACCACCGCGGATCTTGCGTGTGCCTTGCGGCGCAGGCGCGCATTCTCCCAGAAGATGGCGTACTGCCTGCGGGAGATGGGTGTTCTCATTGATGTAGGGCACCGCGGGCGGGCCAGGCTCTATGCGAGGGCGGGTGAGACCAGTGCCTCGACCTGACTAGGCTCCGGGGGGCGGTGACGCTATGGGCGAACCCCGTTTTCCGATCGCCGTTCGGTTGCTCAGATTGGCCGATGATTTGGTCGCGCTTGTCACGGCTCTGATGGGTGTCGGCACATCTGCTGTGTCTCAGGAGGCACAATGTTAAGCGAACGCATACCCGTCGGTGGTCTTTCTTCTGTTCTCGTCCCGCTAGCTGATTGGCGACCTTATCCCCCCATCGAGGACCGGGTGGCGTGGGAAGGTCTGCCAGACGACCTTCGCTTGGAGTGTGTCCGTCGTGGCGAGTTGCTGCGCGGCTACGTGTGGCCAGGCTTGCCCGCGACGCTCTTCCTCCAGTTTGCGCGCATGGGCAATCGGTCCGACTACGAGCACGTTAATCACCTGCGCCGTGCCGCGCTCCGCGATCTGGTTCTTGCAGAGTGCGTCGAGGCTCAGGGACGCTTTTTGGATGACATTGCCAATGGCATCTGGGTCACGTGTGAGGAGACTTACTGGGGATACCCAGCTCATGTCGACGCTCAGCGCGCTGGCTCCGGGTTACCCGACGTCGAAGAACCTACGGTCGATCTCTTCGCGGCAGAGACTGCGGCCCAACTGGCCTGGACGCACTACCTGTTGGGGACGCGCCTGGATGGGGTCTCGCCCTTGGTGCGGCGCCGGATCGGCTACGAGGTGAAGCGACGCATCCTCGATCCCTGTCTGCAGCGGGATGATTTCTGGTGGATGGGCTTCGATCCTGGCCAGCACGGCGTGAACAACTGGAATCCCTGGGTGAACTCCAACTGGCTAGCATCCGTTCTGCTGTTGGAGGGTTCCCCAGATAGGCGTGCGGCGTCCGTTGCCAAGATCATGAAGAGTCTTGATGTCTTCATCGGTGTCTACGGCGATTCCGGCGG
>JAKJAE010000039.1:0-277 GCA_022707665.1 Chloroflexota bacterium | reverse complement strand
CGCAACGCGCGGTGAGATCGATTGTTTCGCCGATGCCAAGATCCGCGCGATGGGTACATACATCTACCGGGCGCAGATCCACGATGCCTATGTTATCAACTTCGCGGATGCGTCAGCGGTCAGCCGGGCTCCTGCATCGGTCGTGTATCGCTATGGTGCCGCCATCAATGACGAGCCCATGAAGGCGTATGGTGGCTGGCTGCTGGCCAATCAGCGAAGCCGACGGGGTATGGAAGAGGGAAGCCTCGGGCGAGTCCTGCCAGCGCTATTCGACATC
>JAKJAE010000399.1:329-2831 GCA_022707665.1 Chloroflexota bacterium | reverse complement strand
GAGGAGACCAAGGCGCGCGTTGCCAGGGCAGCCACGGAGCTGGCAGCCGAACTCCTCGATCTCTACGCCACCCGCCAGGTCGTCCACGGGCGCGCCTTCGAGGCCGACACGCAATGGCAGCGTGAGCTCGAAGCCGCATTCCCGTTTGCCGAAACCGATGACCAGGTTGAGGCCATTCAGGCCGTCAAACAGGATATGGAGACGGCCCGCCCCATGGACCGCCTCATCTGTGGCGATGCAGGGTATGGCAAGACCGAGGTCGCCCTGCGCGCCGCCTTCAAAGCCGTCATGGACAACACGCAGGTCGCGATGCTCGTCCCTACCACGGTCCTTGCGCAGCAACACTACCAGACTTTCATTGAGCGTCTGGCGCCCTTCCCGGTCAAGGTCGAGTTGCTTTCGCGATTTCGCACCGATGCCGAGCAACACCGGGTACTTGAGAAGCTGGCAGAGGGTAAGGTGGACATCGTCATCGGTACGCACCGGCTCCTACAAAAGGATGTCGTGATCCGTAACCTCGGGCTCGTGATCATCGACGAGGAGCAACGCTTCGGCGTGGCCAATAAGGAACGCCTCAAGCAGATGCGCACCGAGGTTGATGTGCTAACACTCACCGCGACACCAATCCCGCGCACGCTCTATATGGCCCTGGCAGGCGTACGGGACATCAGCATCATCGAGACGCCTCCCCAGGAGCGCTTGCCCATCGCCACGTACGTGGGCACCTTTGATGCACAGATGGCGCGTAGGGCAATCCTCCGCGAGGTCAACCGGGGGGGGCAGGTCTTCTACGTCCACAATCGCGTCGAGTCCATCGAGACCGTGGCTGCGCGTCTCCGGACGTTGGTGCCCGATGTGCCGCTAGCCATTGCTCACGGCCAGATGCCCGAGCGGGAGTTGAGCAAAGTAATGGGGGCCTTCACCACTGGAGATGTGAGCATCCTCCTGGCCACGACCATTATCGAGAGTGGCCTGGACATCTCCAACGCCAACACCCTGATCGTCGAGCGCGCCGACCGGTTTGGGCTGGCTCAGCTCTACCAGCTTCGAGGCAGGATCGGTCGTGGAACGCGCCGCGGCTATGCTTACTTCTTTCACAAGCGCCGCATGACCGAGGAGGCCAGCCAACGCCTTTCCGCGCTGCGCGACACAACCAACCGTGGTGGCGGCTTCACCGTCGCGCTGCGCGATCTCGAGATCCGCGGCGCAGGCGAGTTGCTGGGCCACAAGCAGCACGGCCATGTCGCCGCCGTCGGGTTCACCCTCTACACGCGTATGCTCAGCCGTGCCGTCAGCCATCTCAAGGCTGCGCGGGCCGGCGAACCCATCCCGCCCGAGCCCATCGGCTCGATCACGATCGAGCTGCCGCTACCCGTAGGGCTCTCGGCAGACTACGTGCCTGACGACAAACTGAGGCTCCAGCTCTACCGGCGCCTTGCTGAGCTGGCAAGCGAAGAGGAGATCGCACAACTGAGCGAAGAGCTACAGGACCGCTTCGGGCCTCTGCCACCGATGGCGCAAAACCTCATCTACCAGTTGAGGCTCAAGCTCCTGGCGCGCGATGCGCGCATTCCGGCGATTGCGGTGGAGAGTGGACAGATCGTCCTGCGTCCACCCTGGCTCAAGGATGCCGATCCGTCCAGGATCACCGAACTGCGGCGCGCCATTCAGGATCGTGCCCGTGTGGGGCGACGCGAGATTTGGCTACCCATGCCCTGGGAGGAGAGCGCTTGGCGCGAGAACCTTAGACAGGTACTCCAGGTGCTAGTTGACTGGTGGAATCAGCCGCGCTAGCGGCAACAAGAGAGCCCTCGCCTGAAGCGAGGGCTCTCTTGACGTCACCAGACCACTAGGGGTTCGCTGCATCGATAACACCACTCGTAATACTGCTGTAAGTACTCGATAGCTGAGTCCCGAATATGGTTACAATCGCGATCAGAGCGATCGCGATCAGCAGTAGGATCAACGCGTACTCGACCAGTCCTTGGCCCTCTTGCTGCGGTAAATAGAGCATAATGCCCCCCCCTCACGCTTGCCCAGGCTCACCCATGCTTTGCCCTAACTCTAGCTCACGATAGGGGTCGTCGTCAATAGGATAATGGTCCTGTCAAGATCGAACGCAACCCACGATCTAGAGATAGCATCGCCGCACACAAGCAGGGTGGTTAGCTGCGACAGTATCAACGCCGATGCCTATCGCATGGGTATAGTTCCAACGCAGCCCTCCACAGCTCAGCGGATATCCGGCTGCATGGGTGGCTGCAACCAACGCTGGCGTGACTGCGTCAACGTTGGGAGACACAACGTCGCATCCCCAGTCGCTTGTGAAACGCAGGGGGCGGGTCAACACGCGACGAAAGCCGGCGGCTTCGGCCAACTTGGGGAAACGACGCGCGATGCCCACGGTCAGACGCAACACGCCATCCGCAGGATAGATCGGCCCGGCTGGGACTGAGGGGAGCAGAATCTTAAGCTGCACCAAGGCCCGCGGCTGGTATGAGA
>JAKJAE010000399.1:0-319 GCA_022707665.1 Chloroflexota bacterium | reverse complement strand
AACAGCCGGTACGAGCTGAGGATTAAACGAGCCAAAGGGATCGAACTTCAGCTCCAGCATGACGGCGACCTTACCCCGAGCCCAGTGCAGCACCTCGCGAAGTGTTGGGATGGGCTCACCGGCATAAGCAGCACCGAACCAGGCACCAGCATCGAGGCGTTTCAGCTCCGCGACCGGCCAATCAGAGACCAGGCCTGTGCCATCCGTCGTGCGACCAAGCTCGCCATCGTGCATGACTACGACCTCTTGGTCTGCCGATAACCGGACATCCATCTCCACGATATCTGCACGGTCAAGCCACGCGCGCTCGAAGGCCGCC
>JAKJAE010000398.1 GCA_022707665.1 Chloroflexota bacterium | reverse complement strand
GACTGCGAGAGCTTGGTCGAGCATCCTTTTGTGATGACCCATAGAGGATATACCGAAGATGAGATCGCCGCAGCCGGCTTGACACCCAGCCTGGTGAGGCTCTCTGTCGGGTTGGAACACCGGGACGACCTGATCGCCGACCTTGAGCAGGCGCTTTCGCTGAGAAGGCATATCGGATGAACGCCTCCGAGCAATTCGCTTCGCAAGGAGCGATGGCTTCTCCTGGCGGCTACGTTCGGTTGCCGTCAAGCTGGCGCGCATCGGCGAGCTTGACCCGCGTCCACTTACTGAGGGTCGGACGATCGACAGACTCCTAGTCGGCAGCTGCCGCGACTTCTCGCTGATGCCCGCTTCGATCCTGCGCTATCTGGGAACGCCAGCGCGGGCACGGTGCGTAGCAGGACGTATCGCCGCATAGAAGCGAAAAGGCAGAACGTTGTGATGGCACCAACCGCGGATACTTACTTGTCTTCTATAGCCTTGAGCTGGGCCCTGGCCTCCTCCACTGCTCTCTGTCCGTTGCCAACCGAGAGATGTGGCCCCGGCAGCTGGTAGAGGAGCTCGGCCAGGAAGTAGTGGGTTCGGGCATGGTTGGGGTCTGCCTCAAGCGCCCGCTCAAGCGTCTGGATCATCATGCTATCCATCTTGGGCTCCGAACGCCTCCATGCCGATTCCGGGAACTCAGTCAGAATGCCCGGCGACAGACTTGATTGGATCGCCGCGGGATGCCAATTGCTAGGGCCAGAACTGGGAGAGCATTCGACGACACACGACAAACGCCTTTGTGGCGGAACAGATCATGGCACTCGACGATCCACGGCAACTCGGCGGGAAAGGCGAGTATCAGGCAGCAACGTGGTGGAAGCCGAATGTGTAGGAGGATAGCGCGGAAAGGCGAAAGATAGATGGACGAGGCGAACGTGCGACGGCAAAAAGCCTCAAAGGAAGGCCTCAAGGCAAGGAGAAGGACAGGGAGGCGAAATCGGACATGACGGATGCGAGCGGGGTTCGGCAAGTCAATCGGCCTGCATCAGATGAATGAGCTGGGCAACCTGGAGACGCCTATAGCGCTCACTAACACCTTGAGCGCCCCGATCGTGGCGGACGCGCTGATCGAGTGGTCCATCAAGCGCAGCCCCGAGATAGGGATCGGCACGGGTACCGTCAACCCGGTTGTCGGGGAGGTCAATGACGGCATCCTCAATGATATCCAGGGCCGTCATGTCCGAAAAGAGCATGTGTTCGAAGCGATAGTCAACGCCACGTCCGGCGCTGTTCAGGAAGGGTCGGTTGGGGCAGGTACGGGAGGCGTGTGCATGGGCTGGAAGGGCGGCATAGGCACGTCGTCCAGGGTGCTTCCGCCCAGACGCGGTGGCTACACCGTGGGAGTGCTAGTCCAGACCAACTTCGGCGGCGCGCTCACAGTGAACGGCGCTCCGGTCGGACGCGAACTCGGGCGCTGCTCGAACAGCGCGGACCTTCCCTATGAGGTACACGCGGCCGGGGATATTGAGGGAGCAGATCCCGAGATCAAGGTCCGTGAGGTTAGCAACCCTGACGGGTCCGTCATGGTCATAGTGGCTACCGACGCTCCTCTCGATCAAAGGCAGCTGGAGCGGTTAACGAAGCGAGCCGGCCTTGGGCTTGCCCGCGCCGGCTTCTACAGCAGCAACGGTTCAGGGGATTTCTTCATAGCCTTCTCCACGTCCGGGCGTATTGCGCATGACAGCCCGATGACTGCCAAGGCCGAGGTAGTATCGAACGATGCAATGTCCCCCTTGTTCCTGGCGGTCGTCGAGGCCACCGAGGAGGCCGTCATCAACGCGATGCTCAAGGCCACTACGGTCGTGGGGCGCGACGGCAAGATAGCCGACGCGATCGATATCGACCAGCTGCTCGGAGCCATGAGGAAGTACAATGCGCTGAACTGGAGCAGAACGCTAGGGGGGAGTCGACGTGTTGACGCATGACCGCGTGGCCGAAATACGCAGGAAAGCCGATGACCACGACATCTGCAGTTCATCTGGCAAAGGCGGGCCGTACCTGCGATTCCCACGGGTATTGCCCGCCCCATGTGCCAGGCTGCGGCATTTTGTGCCGATGGATGATGCAGAGGCTGACGGGGCAATGGCTAGATAGCGTGAGTGCCATCGAAGAGGAAAGAGGAGACTGCACGGGTTCAGTCGAAGACCACCGCATCCAGCCCCGAGGCGGCGTGCCTGAAGGAGGAGCGCGTTGTGGAGACCAGGACTGAGTCTGTGACGGTGCGTGGCGGAGCGCGCCTTGCGACATCCATTACCTTGCCGGGCCCCGGCCCTTACCCTGCGGTCATTGTGCGGACGTTGTATGGACGTCGGAATCTGCAGACTATCGGAGACATCTTCGGGAGTCACGGCTATGCTGTTGTGATTCAGGACGTTCGCGGAAGCGGCGAGTCGTCGGGGCAGTTCGGCTTCCTGGCTCAGGAACCAGGCGATGCAGTCGAGACTGCCCAGTGGGTCCTTGACCAGCCGTGGTGTGACGGCAGGCTCGCCATCCTGGGCATTTCTTATCTTTCGGCGGCTTCGATTGCCATTTCGGCCGAGTTTCCCGACCAGGTGAAAGCGGCGGTGTGGGTTACCGCGCCTGTCACGAAGAATCTTCTGTGTTTCCAGGACGGAGTGCTTCGTCTTCATCACACCTTGCCCTGGACATATATGAGAACCGCTCCTCTCAGCGGCTTTGATCCCGAATCCCTTTACCGCAAGACGCCTCTAGTCGACGCCATTCCGCGCAGTGTAGAGCCCTCGTGGGCCGCTATGCTGGAGGAAGGTCCGCGGTCCGAGTTCTGGGAGGGCAATGA
>JAKJAE010000397.1:2515-2852 GCA_022707665.1 Chloroflexota bacterium | reverse complement strand
TCTTTATCTGTGGCGTCGTCAGCAACGATGCCGCTGCGGCAGCCCTGTCGACGACGGCTCTGTGGGCTGCAGTACGAATACTTAGAGGTGGGGCTAACACCCTCCACATTGGACTTGCCGGTGTCATCGCCGGCTCTGCCGCTCTGAGCAAGACCAGCGCATTGCTTGTGACGCCGATGCTGGGCATCACCATCGTCTACGCCTTGGCCCGGCAGCCAGGTTCCCGCCCAGCGCGCCTGCGATCCACGCTAGCAACGTCTGGGGCCTTCTTCGTGATCGCCGCGTTGGTTGGCGGGTGGTGGTATCTACGCAACCTGATCCAGTACGGCACACCGCT
>JAKJAE010000397.1:0-2505 GCA_022707665.1 Chloroflexota bacterium | reverse complement strand
TCCCTGGGGACGCCCCGAACTGGCAAGCCTGGGGCAGATCTTGGGCGAGCTACCCATCGTAGCCAGGTCTTTTTGGGCGGCCTATGGTTGGGGGCACGTAACGTGGCCCGATGGAGTCTACATTGCCTTGTGGCTCGCGACCGCGCCGCTTCTCGCCCTTGCAGCATTCCGGGTCATCCGAGGCTGGACGATGGCGGTGCGCCGTAGCGGACTGTGGAATTCTCTATTCGTGCCGGGCACAGTTAGAGACATGCTGGTGCTCGGTGGCTTATGGTGCCTCATCTGGCTCCTGGCCGTGCTCGTGGCACTCCTGCGCTGGATGCAGCAGGTTGAGGCACCACACGGCAGGCTTCTGTTTCCGGGACTGGGAGCGTGGGCAGTGCTTGTGAGTCTTGGCTTACGAGAGGCCGAGGCCTGGGGCAAATCCGTCAGGATCGCGAGGATCTGGCGTGCTGGGCTGCTTGGCGCCTGCGCGTGTCTGGCTGCCCTTGCACCAGGTGCGCGCCTGGCGGCGACCTTTGCGGCTCCCAGGCAGATGACGGTTGCGCGCGCAGTAGAACGATTCGGCCCCATCCTGGATGTGCGCTATGCCGGAGGTGCTCGGCTGCTCAGTGCGAGCGTCTCCCCGGCCCGGATCAGGGTGGGCGAAGAGGCCACGGTCCGCGCCTGCTGGACAGCCGACGTGTCTATGGACATCGACTACACGGTCTTCGTCCATCTGATCGGACCAGCGGCCACTCGGCCGGGTGAACGGCATACGTACCCCGGGTTGGGGAAGTACCCAACCAGCGCATGGGTCCCCGGCCACGCGTTCTGCGATACCTATGTTGTACCTGTCGAGACCTGGGCGCCGGCGCCAATTCGCTACCGGATCGAGCTCGGCCTCTATAACGCGACGACCGGCGACCGGCCTATGGCTTACACCGTGGACGGCCTTCCTTTCGATCCTCCCATCGTGGGCTCGCTCAACGTAGTGCCCGCCGGGCACCTGGACACAGAGCCGCAGCATCCACTCATCGTCGAATTCGGCGATGCGATCCGGATGGTTGGCTATGATCTCCCGGAAGCGGGCACCACCGGTTCCACCGTTTCGGTCACCTTGCACTGGGAGGCAACCGGTGAACCGCTCCAGGACTACGTCGCCTTTGTCCACCTGTGGTCACCGGGCGACCCCGCTCCTCTTGCCCAGCACGACAGCCAACCACGCGAGGGCTGGTATCCGACGTCCGCATGGGAAGAAGGTGATCGCGTTCCTGACGAACATACGCTATACATTCCCGAGGCGTTGCCCTCGGGTACCTATGACCTGTGGGCCGGCCTCTACCGGCCGCGTGACGGCATACGACTAGAGACTGAGTCTGAGGGGCGTAGGCTGCCCGACGACTTGGTGCCATTGGGACCACTGGAGATCGTCAGAGTAACACAGTAAGGAGGAATAGACCATGCGCACTGGCGTTTCTACGATGGGGCACCACGACCCCAAGTTCATCGAAGCTGACATCGCCGAGATGCAGAGTCTCGGCCTTGACGATGTCTTGGTTGCCATCCAGGAGAACGATTTCGCCTACTTCCCTGGAAAGATCAACTTTACCCCGACAATCGCCAGGGACTACGGATTGCGTCCCGTTGCCATCTTCTGGGGAGTGCTGAACCTCTTTGGAGGGGGCAGATCAAGCCAGTTCCTGCTTGATCATCCGGCAGGCCTGCAGGTGGCGCGCGACGGTTCCCCCCGTGCTGCAGGCTGCTACATGAACGCGCTCTGCAGGTCGCGCATCATGGAGATGATCGACGTGATCGTCGCTCGGGGCTTCGTGGGCTACTTCGTTGACGAGCCCACCCCGCTGCGCGAGTGCTTCTGCCCTGCTTGCCAGGCAACCTACGACGCCTGGTATGGTACCTCCCTGAGAACAGCCGATGCTTCCCAGCTCGAAGCCTTCCGCCAGCGGTGTGTCGTCGACTACGTGCAGAGCATCGCAACCTACTGCAAGGGCATTGCACCGGGCATGGAGACGATAGCCTGCCTGATGCCCCACGACGAAGCGATGTGGGAGCAGGTATCCGGCATTCAGGCGCTGGACAACCTTGGAACTGATCTCTACTGGGTCAACCACGATCGTGACGTCGCAGAGATGGTGGCACCAATCACCAGACTCGGGAATCTCTGCCAGAGCAACGGCAAGACCCATCACGAGTGGCTGCAGTGTTGGAACGTGCGAGCAGGTCGGGAGCCACGCATCGTCGACCAAGGGCGTGTTCTGGTCAAGATGAAGCCGGACGCGCTGTACATCTGGGCTTGGAAGGGCCAACAGGGAACAGCAGAGACCTGCGATGATCCCGCGGCTGCGTGGGAGGCCGCGCTTCAGGTCCTCCGCTTGGCGAAACAACCCTAGATTTCCGCCCACGGACCCGTCCAGACCTGCACTGCGGGGCCCCTGGGGAGCATTTCATCTTGGGGGTAAAATGAAGACTGCCGTCTTGCCTATCCTGTGCAGGGCGCCCGTCCAG
>JAKJAE010000396.1:2620-2870 GCA_022707665.1 Chloroflexota bacterium | reverse complement strand
GTGGACGGCCCCGTCTTCGATTTGCTGGACTTCCTCCCATTGTAGACTACCGGATCACGGCATGATCGAGTTAGCACCAAACCACAAATACGGGCTCTCTATCGAGGTCCCGGTCATGCCTGCAAGCGGTGCCTTCGGGTTCGGCGATGCCTATGGTGATCTGGTTGATGTGTCGCGATTGGGCGCTGTCGTCACCAATCCCGTCAGCCTGCAGCCGCGTCGATCCGCCCAGGGCCAACGTCTCGCCATA
>JAKJAE010000396.1:0-2555 GCA_022707665.1 Chloroflexota bacterium | reverse complement strand
CCGGAGCCCGCCGCGTCATCCGTGAGCACAGTGCAACCTGGGAGCGTCTTACCGTGCCCGTCATCGTGCATCTGCTGGCCAACCGTACTGCCGAGGTCGCACAGGCAGCCGCGCTCTTCTCGATGGTCCCAAATGTGCGTGGCATCGAACTGGGTTATACAGCAGGGGTCTCGCGCAAGCGGGCATCGGAGTTCATCGCCGCGGCCTCGTTGGAGGGTGATCTGCCGGTGATTGCCCAGGTTCCCTTTGCCCGTGTTGAGGATCTGGCGCCCTATCTGGCACGACAGGGCGCCGATGCACTTACATTGACTGCGCCACCACGGGCTGTCCTGCCCGTGGGCAGCGATGAAGGCGATGTCGGGGTTGCGCGCTTCAGCCGGGGGCGCCTTTACGGCCGGGCCCTCTTTCCATTGTTGCTTAATACGCTCTCACGTTGGGCATCCAAGCTGCCTGTACCTGTGATTGCCTGTGGGGGGATCGCCTCTGCTGATGATGCCCTGGCCTGTCTGACTCTTGGAGCTGCTGCGGTTCAGGTCGATGCCCTGCTCTGGCGTGATCCGGCGTTGCTCAACCACATTGCACAGGCATTGGCAGAACCCTCTTCCGTGCGACCGATCGCTACAGGACTCCCGTCATCGGATGAACCCGAGATGGAGGACAGTCTATGACCTGGATCCGTGCCTGGCGTTTGGCTATCAGCCTCCTCGTTCTGGCCTCTCTGATCCTCAATATCCATCTGGTGCGTACCCTGCTGGGTGTCGGCCAGGCCCTCGAGTCAGCCCGCACGGCTGCTCGTGAGGCCCTGGCCTCGCTCGTGGAGGAGCCCGTCGTCGTTCCTATTGCCGTCGACGAGGTGATCCCGGTGCAGACTACGCTCGCCTTCAGCGACACACTGGTTGTACCCTTTCAGATAGACTATACGCTGGACACGGTTGTCAGTACCTCTATCAACATCCCGGTCCTCGGCCGCCAATCTGTGTCCGTGCCGGTCTATGCCGTGATCCCCATCAGTGAAACCCTCGCAGTCCCCGTCCAAATGGATGTCCCTATCTCGGTGACCTATCCGCTCAAAGTTGAGTTTCCAGTCGCCGTCGAAATCCCTGCAGAGCTGACCGAGGATCTCGTCGGATACCTCGACGCCCTTGACCTTCCTGGCCCACCCCTCAGGTGAAAGATATCGTTGTGGGAGGTGACACTTCCCACTACGGCATGCAGGGATGGAAGACTATAATGCCAGTGCCATGGGGCATGTCTCGTGCGCAGCGTGCAGGGCGTGAGAGGGCCTATCACGCGCGCTGAACAGGGGGGCTGAGCAGTGGATGGTGACGGCGCTCAGAAGCGGACAATCCGCGACCTGTTCTCGCGCATCGCAGGTCATTACGATCGGGTCAACCGGCTGCTCTCTCTGGGACAGGATAACCGCTGGCGCAGGCGTGCTCTTGAGCTGGCAGGGGTCCCACGTGGTGGCGTCCTTCTCGACGTTGCCACGGGCACCGGTGATATGGCCCTGTTGGCACGGACGGTGCTGCCAGGTGTCCGAGTCGTGGGTACGGATCTGACGCCAGCGATGCTCTCCGAGGCCAGACGGAAGCAGGGTCACCAGGCTCTGCCGTGGGTTGTGAGTGACGGATTGTTCCTGGCGTTTGCCGATAATGCCTTCGATGCTGTCACCTCTGGTTTCATGATGCGCAATGTGCCCGACATCGAACAGGCATTCGCTGAGCAGGTGCGAGTCGTGCGACCTGGGGGGCGCGTGGTTTGCCTTGAGATGACGTGGCCTCGTCGATTTCCGATGCGCTTGCTGTTTGCTGCCTACTTTTTCGGATTGGCCCCGCTCCTGGGTGGACTGACGGCAGGTGCGTGGGCGCCGTATCAGTATCTGCCTCGCTCGGTGAAAGGATTTGTCGGCCCTGAGGCTCTGGCGGTGACCATGGCTCAGGTAGGCTTACAGGGCATAACCTGGCAGATGATGATGGGGGGGACCGTTGCCCTGCACGTCGGGACCAAGGCTTGATCCACGCCACGTCGTCGGGCGTGCAACGGGATGTCGATGTGTTTGAGGCTCGATGGAGCGTGATCTGACGTGACATCAGGGGAACCGTGCAGGAGGATGAGTGTGGGCAATTCCGATGATCCACGCCTTGAGGCCCTGAGGGCCGCGAAGTCCCAGGCGAGTGCGGGTGGGGGACAGGCGCGTATCGATAAGCAACATGCGCAGGGCAAGATGACGGCCCGCGAGCGACTCGCGACGCTCCTTGATGATGGGTCCTTCCATGAGCTGCAGCCCTTCACTGTTGCTCATCCCGATGCCGAAGATGCGATCCCCGGTGATGGGGTGGTCACGGGCTATGGCACCATCGACGGGCGCAGGGTCTGTGTCTTCGCGCAGGACTTCACAGCTTACGGTGGTTCGGTGTCACTTGCCCACGCGCGCAAGATCGTCCAGGTTCAGGAATTGGCCGTACAGAACGGCTATCCGATTATCGGCTTGTTGGATTCTGGAGGGGCCCGTATCCAGGAGGGGGTGCTTTCGCTCCAGGGCTACGGTGAGGTTT
>JAKJAE010000395.1 GCA_022707665.1 Chloroflexota bacterium | reverse complement strand
TAGCACCAGCTCACCAATCTGGATACCCGCGCCCTGTACGCACTTGCGCAAGTTCTGCAGCGCAGTGCTGGACCCCATCACCACGTGCGCCTCGACCTCCAGGCGGAAGCCGTGCATGCCCAGGGGGTTACGCACGCCCTCCTGTCCGTCCACGGTGTAGGTCCGGGGTAGAATGTGCACCAATTCCTGGTTCTGAGGCAGAACGATCGCGCCTGCCGCCTCGAGAACCCGGTCAACGTCGTCAGGTGCGATGCCGCGATCACGTCGCGTCACGCCGACCACGCCGGTGCTGTTGCGAGAGGTGATGTGCGCACCGGTGATGCCCACAAATCCGCGCTCGATCTGGTACCCACTGCTCTGTTCTGCCTGCTCCACCGCCTCGGAAATGGCCGCTGTGGCTTGAGCCACGTTGACGACCACACCCTTCTTGATCCCCTTGGCAGGGACCTGGCCTACGCCCACGATCCGGACGTCGCCCCCCTCTCCGATCTCGCCCACCAGTACGAGGATGCGGTGTGTCCCGATATCGATACCGACGACCGATCTATCCACGTTCCACCCCCTACCAGGAGCGATCCAATGAGTATGTTGCCGCGCCGGGGAACCGCACGTCCAGGACCTGCGGCGTGATCCCCTGAGCAGCAAGGTGTTCGACCAAGACCTGATACATCTGCCACCGTGCTGCCATATCCGAACCGGCACCAAAGGCGACCCGTCGCCCTTCTGGATCGGTCCAGATCAACCCTCGCTCCGGTGTATACTCGAGCGCCGTGGTCGGAATACCCAGCGTCGCCAGAGCGGCCAGACCCTGTTGGACCGAAATCATCGAGTGGGGTCCGCCCTCCTGCGGCAAGCTGCCTCGCACCGTAGGTAAGTCCGGGCGCTCACCGCGCGCGGGATAGACATACCCTCCGCGATCCACCCAGTACTTTGCCGCCGACGCGTCCCCCGCTCCTGTCTGCCAGACCAGCACCGGCACACGTTCCGTGATGGCGATTGTGCATGAAGTCGGAATAAGGCCGCACGTCACATCCACCGCCGCAAACTCTGGAATCTGCGTCAGAATTGCCTCCTCAGCCGCTTCGGGTGTCAGGTGAAAGAGATGCCAGCCCAACAGGTCCGATGCCAGCTTCACCTCGCGTTCCATTTGCGGCGAGAAAATCCCGGTCACCTTGAGATCATCCCACATCAAGTACCAGGCATCGCCCAGGGCCATCCAGAGGCCAAACCCCAGCAGTGCCAGCGCCGGCACCAGCAGTCGCCACGGGACCTGCAACGAACGTGGTTGAGCGCGCAGCACGACGTGCGAGTCCTGCGGTCCCAACAGCGCTGCGGTTCTGTAATAGCGCCTCGTCTGCTTCATCCTGTCCCTCCCGCCATGATGAAAGTCCGTCGATCCATCCACTGCGTGGTCATCGGGCCCCACCTCCCGAATGCCCCGCCCCCGGCTAACGCGCTAGACTCGGCCCGCGTGGGTAGAAAACCCGCTCCGATCGTTCGTTTTCCTGGTGCCTGTCCAGAGCCAAATCGATCAGCCAATCCAGCAGCCGTGCGTACGGCACGCCCGAAGCTTCCCAGAGTTTGGGATACATGCTGATCGGCGTGAAGCCCGGGATCGTGTTGATCTCGTTGAGGTAGACGTTACCTGTCTCACGGCTCAACAGGAAATCGACCCGCGCCATCCCCGCACCATCGATCGCTTTGAAGGCGCGCACTGCCAGGTCCTGAATCAGCCCCTGCATCGCCGGCTCCAACTTCGCCGGGATGATCAGCTTCGAAGCCTGCTCGCCCTCATCCAAGTATTTTGCTGCGTAGTCGTAGAACTCCCTGCTCGGGATCACCTCACCGGGTACCGATGCACTGGGTTCCTCATTCCCCAGCACGCTCACCTCGATCTCTCGCGCAGCAGGCACAGCCCACTCCGCCATGACCCGCCGATCAAAGCGGGCGGCTTCGTCAAGCCCATCACGGAGCTCGTTGCGGTCGTGACACTTCTGTATGCCGACGCTCGAACCGAGATTCGCGGGTTTCGTGAAGACCGGATAACCCAACTGGCGTTCCACCTGGTCCAGGATGGCCTCGCGATCGGCCAACCACAGACGACGCGACGTCCAGACATAGTCGGCGATAGGGATACCGTGCGACTTCACGACATCCTTGAACGCAATCTTGTCCATCGCTAACGCGGAACAGAGCACGCCCCCCCCTACATAAGGCACGCCCGATAGCTCAAGCAGTCCCTGCACGGTCCCGTCCTCGCCAAAAGTTCCGTGCAATACAGGGAAGACCACGTCCACGCGAGAGAGCGTTTCCAGTCTTTCAGCCTGCGATGTCGTGGCCAGGCTGTGACCTTCGGCAGTCCTCTCCGATCCGGCTGGCACCTCCGGCGCCGACCACAGGCCCTGCTTCGAGGGGTCAGCGAACATGGCTGCCTGTCGCGTCGCCGAGAAGTCCTCATCCATCAGGGCTTGCAGTGTTCCCTCACCGGCGATCCAGGTGCCCTGACGCGTGATTCCGATGGGCACGATCTCGTACTTCGACGGATCCAGCGCCGCCATGACCGACCGTGCAGAGGATAGGCTGACCTCATGTTCCCCAGACCTGCCCCCGAAGATAACCGCTACCCTGATCTTTGGCATCGATGACGTGTCCTCAGTCTTCCGGCAATATCTCGATCTCTGGCTCGAGCTGAACCCCGAAACGTTCCTTGACCTCGGCCTGAACGTGAGCAACCAGCGCCCGAAAGTCCGCCGCAGTCGCCCCACCTTCATTCATGAAGAAGTTCGCGTGCTGCTCCGACACGGCCATCCCCCCGCATCGCGCTCCCTTGAGCCCCGCGGCCTCGATGAGTCGCCCTGCATAGTCTCCAGGCGGATTCCTG
>JAKJAE010000394.1 GCA_022707665.1 Chloroflexota bacterium | reverse complement strand
TGAGGAGGGCAGGCCTGCAGAGGCAATGACCAAGGAGGCGGCCCTCTGGTGTCACGAGCATGGTATCGTCGCCAAGGGGCATCCTCTCTGCTGGCATACGGTCTGCGCGGACTGGCTGTTGGCCTATGATACGCCGACCATTCTCAACAAGCAGATGGCACGCATCACGCGCGAGGTCACAGAGTTTCGTGGCCTGATCGACACGTGGGATGTCATCAATGAGGTGGTCATCATGCCGGTCTTCGACAAATACGACAACGCTGTGACCCGGCTGGCCAACTACCTCGGCGCCGTTGAGCTCACGCTGCGCGTCTTCAAACGGGCACGCGAGTCCAACCCGGAGGCCACACTGCTGATCAACGACTTCGATCTCTCCCCTGCGTACGAGGCTCTCATTGAGGAGCTGCTTGAGCGTGGATGCCCCATCGACGCCATCGGCCTGCAGACGCACCAGCATCAGGGCTACCGTGGCGCCGAGTATATGATCGACGTGATCGACCGCTTTGCCAAGTTTGGCAAGCCGCTTCACTTCACCGAGAACACGCTTGTATCCGGCCAACTGATGCCGGCCAATATCGTTGACCTCAACGACTATCAGGTGAAAACGTGGCCCACGACGCCGGAGGGCGAGGCGCGGCAGCTTGCCGAGGTTGAGGAGATGACCAGCTTGATCTACGCACGACCAGAGGTGGCAGCGCTCGTGTGGTGGGATATGGTGGATGGGGGATGGCTGGGCGCCCCTGCCGGCCTGATTCGCCAGGACCTCACTCCCAAGCCTGCCTATCTGCGGCTACAGGAGTTGGTCAAGGGCGAGTGGTGGTTTGGGAAGACGGCCCTGGCGCTGGATGCACAGCGGCAGCTCCACATGCGAGCTCCCGAAGGCAGCTACCGGCTGCAGGTAGGGAGCCGTGAGATGACTTTCTCGCTCGACAAAGCTATTCCTGCACTGACACTCGTTCTGTCTTAAGGCCCTGGAGCGTTGGCCTGTGTGCGAGGGATCAGGCCTTGCGCCTCCGACTGAGTGCGCGGAGCGCGAGCAGGCCCGCGAAGAGCGCTGCCAGTGACGTCCATACCCCACGCCAGTCAAGCGGGATCCTGGCGCTGCCATCGGGAATGAGCGGATGATCGAGCTCGAAGTGGGGGTAGAGCTCCAGGATAGCCGGTGTCTGGACGTGGGTTCGCGCAGCGAGCGCGAGGAACTCGTCGGTGAGGTACAGGATCTCGTCCCGGGCTGCGTTGGCGTGTTTGGCAAGCGCGATCTCCATTCGCTTCTTGGTAAGCACCCTGCGCAGGAATGGCACCATCAGCGGCTCCGGGATCCGGGTGTAGAGCTCGAGCTTACCCGGAGTGACGGGATACCCAAGCTCCTGCAGGACAGCGAAGCCCTCGTGAACGGCGCGGACCGCAAGCACTACCGCATCGCGGGTGCGTGCCATGCGCTTCAGGTCGGTGCCGCAGGCATACAGTGCAGCGGCGATCGAGGGCATCAGCAGCGCCACGTGGTATTTGAGCCACGCGTCCATATCGCTGCGGATCTCAGCGCCAAGCCAGGGCGTGGATGCGATGACCGAGGCGATCTCGTGTGCCCGCGCGGTCACGCTGCCATCGATCTCGCCAAAGGGAATGATTGCTTTTTCGTCCGGCGTTCCTGTAAGGCAGTGCATCGTAGCGCCATCACGGTAGCCCGCTGACGCAGGAAAGCCGACCAACACGCGCTCGCGACCCAGGGCCTCGATCAGGGCACCGGGACCGGCGGCGTTGTTCATGAGGAAGAGCACATTGGGTGCGTGCCGGTTGGCGGCAAGCCCGGGCAGGATCGCCAGTGCAGCGTTCTTGCGCATGACCACGAGAACCAGGTCATACGCGTCATCAGGCGCCAGCGTCTCGACAGCGCGCACCGCCGCCGTCACTGTGCGGTCATTGGTTACGTTGTGAATGACGATGCCGTGGTCGCGGATGTCGGCGAGGCGTTGTCCTCTCGCCAATATCGCGACATCGTGTCTGGCCTCGTGAAGCTGCTGTGCAAAGAGACTCCCCAAAGGACCTGCACCGTAGACCAGAATCCGCATCACACACCTCCCCGGGCATGCTGCGCCCCCACCATCTGACAGGTTGGATCTCCAGAGGTCTCTAACCTAATAGTTAGCTCGCTTTCGGCCCTCTAACCATCGACAAGTCAGCCCATCTGGACCACAACCGTGTGGTATGCACCCCCAACCGAAACGGGCAGAGTGTTCTTGGCGATCTCCTGACCATCGACCGTGATGGGCCGGATGCCCTTGCTCACGTGTGATGGATTATGGACCGTGATGTCGTAGGTGGCGCTGCGGAAGCGATGCCGGACGTGGAAACCATCCCAGGTGGAGGGGATACAAGGGTCGATCCGCAGGCCTTCGTAGGTGGGCTGGATTCCCAGGATGTACTGTGTGCCGGCCTGGTAGGCCCACGAGGCCGTACCCGTGAGCCAACTGTTGCGCCCCAGTCCGAACTGTGGGTGCTCGTCCGATAGGATATTCTGGCAGTAGACGTAGGGCTCGACCTCGAATTCCTCGATCCGGTCGTTGCGGGTTGCCGGGTTGATCTGGGCGTAGTACTCGAACGCCCGATCGCCCCGTCCCAACATCGTCTCAGCGGTCATGGCCCAAGGGTTGGTGTGGAGGAAGATGCCGCAGTTCTCCTTGGTGCCGGGCGGATAGGTCGTCATACCGCCCTTGTTGGGGTCGAACCCATCATAGCCAGGTGTCGCGGTTTTCAGGCCTCTGCTGGTATTGAGGTGCGCCCGTGCTGCATCGAGCGCCTGGACGGCGCGCTCCGCGGTGGCGAAGCCCGAGATCACGGCCCAGGTCTGGGCGTTAAGGTAGACGCGTCCCTTGTCGTTGCTCGCAGAGCCCA
>JAKJAE010000393.1 GCA_022707665.1 Chloroflexota bacterium | reverse complement strand
GCGGGTGATAGCGGCCTTCCGCAGGGTGTGCAGGAAGGCCGGCTGCCGTAGCCGCTCGGGGGCGGCATAGAGAAGGCGGACCTCGCCCTGGGCGGCACGGTCGAGGCGGCGCTGGAGCTCGTCGCCATCCATATTGCTGTTGACGGTGGTGGCGAGCGGGCGCAGATGTGCCGGGAGCGAATCCACTTGATCCTTCATCAGCGCGATCAGGGGCGAGATGACGACAGTGAGGCCGGTCTCGGCGACGAGGGCGGGTACCTGGTAGCAGAGCGATTTGCCGCCGCCGGTGGGCAGGATGGTCAGGGCGTTGTCGCCACGGAAGACGCAGGCGAGCGTCTCCAGTTGTCCGGGCAGGAGCTGCTCAAAGCCAAAGGTGTCACGGACGGCCGTGTGGATGCGTTCGCGCTCGGCGTCAGTCACGGACAACGTTGGCGATGGCGCGAGGGGTTCTGTCTCGCCCTGTCGGCTCGGTCGCGTTAGATGCGGCGTGGCAGGCTGAGCCATTCGCTTACGTTCTCGTGCTGGACCGATGGCGGGATGCCCAGCCGACTGGTCTCCATCGGGAGCGCTTTGTTGCGCAAACAGTGATTTTAGTTCCTCGAATTCCTGATGGTAGCGGGCGTCCAGTGCCTCACTCAGCTCGACCGTCCGTGTCTCCTCACCACTGGCCTTGAAGTAGTCACGCAGAGCCTCGAGGATGGGCGGCGGTAACTCCCACAGGGCCTCGACGGTGTTGAGCAGGCGCACCGCGTAGCCGCTGGCAGTGACCCAGTCCTCGCGGGCCCGGTAGAGCGCTACCATGTTTAGCAGGTAGCGTGTGCCGTTGGGTCTCAGTTTGCCCAGGGCATGGTTTGCGGCCGTCGCGGCAGCCAGATCGCCGCGCTGGAGGGCAGCTTCGGCACGGATGCGCCAACCTGCATAACTCTCTTCGTCCTGGGCGATCAGGGTCGCCGCGATGGCTTCCGCTGCGTCGTGGTCCTGCCGGGCGAGGTGGATGTCAGCAAGCAGAGAGTACGCAGGCACGCTGGCCTGCCGGCTGAGGCGCTTCTCCATGATTTGCAGCGCCTCGTCAAAGTGCTCTGCGGCAGCATAGGCCCGCGCCCGCAGGTCAAGCAGCGAGATCAGGTCGGGCCGTTCCTCTTCCAGGATGTCCAGGCAAGCGTGGAGCTCGTCGGTGACGCGCCAACGCTGGAGGAAACTCAGGAGACGGGTGCGTTCCTGACCGGCGAGTCGGCGCACATCGTGAGGGGATAGTCCGAGCTGGGTCAACAGGCTCGCTTCCATTGCAGGCCTCATAGAGCGTCAAGGTCGATCGTCACCGCATAGTCCGGGACGACGTGGACGGCGTGGACAAGGGGCCAGTACTCATCGTGCCACTTGCGGCTCAGTCCCAGCGTGAGATAGAGCGCTTCGGCACCCAGGCGGTCGGCCAACTCGTCCGCGTCGAGCGTGAGTTCGCCTCTCTGGGGCGTCAGCCAAGTCCGCCCCAGTGCGCGCCATTTGAGGTCGGTGACCGAGCATCCTCGGGCACTTTGGGCGCGCGGGTGCTGTCGTTTGCAGTCAAGCGTGAAGCCCATCCGCGCGTCGTATCTGCCGGAAATGGGGTCGAGCGCGAAACGCGCCCAGAGATCGCGAGGCTTCACCAGGCAGAGAGAGCGGATGTGATCGCAGAGGACCTCCTCGGGGGCCTCATCAAGATACCTGGGGAAGAAGGCTGCGCGGCGCTCACCCTCCAGCCGACGCACGATGCGGGGGCGCTGGTGGACGAAGTCGGTGACCCAATCTTCAACGTGTGGAGGGTCGGGGCGAGCGGTGATGAGGTTGAAGCTCACGACGTCGCAGCAGTGGATAAGGTGGCCGTCCTCATCCGTCATATCACCGGGCAGGACCGTGCCGAAGTCCCGTGTCGGTCGGATCCAGCAGAGTCCTGTGGCCGGTGCGGGATCGCAGGAGAAGCCCGCCGTGCAGATGCCGCTGAGCATCTTGGTCATGGCCAGAATCAACACTTCCTGGATTGGCATGGTGCGCCTCCTCGCAGGTCAGAGCGGTCGTCTGGGCTAGAGATGGACGATTGTGATGTCAGGAATATGGCTTGCCAGGAACTCGGCGACGAGGCGCCGATGACAGTGGTGGGCATCCGCTTCCTTGCAGAGCAGACAAGGCGCGCGGAAGCGGGAGAGCAGATCGCTGCCGACGGCAACTGCATTCCTGGCAGAGAGCAGGGGCAGGAACTCGTGTTCATAGGCCGACCAGTCGCCGTTCCGCTGTGCACGATAGGCGTCCAGGATGGCATCGGTCGGCGCCAGCTCGGGATGATGTTCGTACGCCATGCCAAAGCCTTCGGGCAACAGGAAGGCGAGCGTGTCCAGTTTGGTATAGCCCGCCAGGTGCGACGTGTTGCGCAGGCGGACGTCAATGACGGCGTCGATGCCGGCCTCCCGGAGCCGGGTAACAAAGACCGAGAGGGGTTTTGCCTCGTAACCGATCGTGTAGAGTGTGGGCATGGGACGAACTCCTCTAGAACAAGCTCAGTTGCCTGGGCTCGAGCTCGCCGGCGACGAGTGAGCCGTCAGGCTGGATGTGGAGGACAGCCAGGCCTCGCTCCAGCAGGGTCTGGGTGATCAACAGGTGGCGGTGGCAGTGGTGGTGATCGCCTTCGCTGCACATGATGGCGAGGCGCTGACCGTTTGCCCATTCGAGGAGGCGGTCAATGCCCTTCAGATAGTCGCCGTCGGTGGCCATTTTGAGGTAGTCGGGGTGATCCTGGCCGGGATCGTACAGGTCACGGTTGGTTGGACGTCCGCCCAGCAGGTGGCCCATATACCGGTAGTGTAACCCGGCTGCCTCGAGGTCGTGCTGCAGAAGCTCGCGGTTGAACTGGGTGGCCCACTGGCTGTAGGGCTGGCTACGG
>JAKJAE010000392.1 GCA_022707665.1 Chloroflexota bacterium | reverse complement strand
CCGCCAGAGCTCCTCGATGATGGGCCTTGTGGTTGGCCAGTAATGTGACTCGAACTGCCCCTTGGAGACGAAGGGAATGCAACCACGGTGCATCCAGTAACCGATCGGGACCTGGCGCGCTGGATCCGACGACGTCAAGGCGACGTTGTAGAGGTGAGGCATCAATGCCTCGCACGCCTTAAGTACTTTGTCGGGCTGTTCGATCATGTCCATCGTCAGGCCGATGTATCCACGCAGCTTGTCGGCCAGGATGTCGAAGGGGGCTTTGAAGATACCGGCAATGGCCGAGACCGTACCACACTCCTTGCGCAGGAGGTCGACATGCGGGCCGTAGGCTGCGAAGTAGTTGTTCATGGCCATCGCGCCCTTGACCAAAGCGAGGTTGTTGCGATAGGACGTGTGCGCGTCCATGGGCCGAATGTCAGCTGAGACACGGGGTAGCCACGTGTTGTAGAGGAATGCGGTCGGGTCGTCGATGAGGGCATCGTACTCGTCGGGCTTCATGAAGGCCTTGTCTTCGCCGGGCTCGCGGTATTGAAACCCCGTATCGGGAGGAACATCGATGCCCGGAACACCGTAGTACACCAGACCGATGGCCTGCGTCAGTCCCGTCCAAACGTAGACCATATTGGAGACAGTGGCGTCCCAGTCGAAATCGGCGGCGCACTTCCGGGCAGCGATGAAGGCTTTGTTGTAGTCGTGGGTTACCTCCTGGCACGTGAATCCAGCATACTTGGCCGTGAACTCCGCGACAAAGGGCCGGATAGGCACCATGTCAGGTTTTTCGTTGCGCATTGCGGTCAGGTAACGGTTCAGTCGTTGGCGATAGAGAGTTTCCATAGCATATCCTCCTGACTCCGAGTCTTGCGAGGCTGGCCCATCACCAGAATCGGCGTGGGTCGCCTCTAGGTAGTCCATCGTGTGCGCCTAGTATATCCAGAACTGTGAACTGTGCACGGTAACCCGGGTAGGAGCGCCAAACGCTGGCCCGGTTTGCGGGATCGCGTAGCGTGCTGTATCCTGTAGGATATCGTGGTTGACGGGAGTGTCCGTCTCGATGCCTAAGGAGGGCATATATGGATCGGAAGGCCTTTATAGCGATGCTCAATAAGGATCTGGCAGACGAACATGCTTCGATTGTTCGATATCTCATTCATGCTTACCAGGTGGGCGAGTCGACCCCGTTTGGCCAGATGCTCCTGTCAACGGCGCGGGAGGAGATGTGGCACATGGATTGGCTGGGGAACGAGCTCGGTGAGATGGGTGAGGAACCCGAGATGGCTCAGGGAGTCTATCCCTACGACGGTACCTCCAACGCCTCACTGCTGCGTTCTTACGTCGAGTGGGAGGAAGGGCTCATCAAGATGTATGATCAGCAGGCGGCCCAAGTAGAAGAGCCTGCGCTCAAACGCATCCTGCATCAGTTGGGCTGGGAGTCCATCACTCACAAGCGACGCTTCGAATCGTGGCTGGAAAAGCTCGGGCCGGAGGGCGAGAAGCCATTCGAGGGTGAGGTTGGCGATCTGTCACCCCATCTGGTGGGCAAGTTCCACAAGGAGGTCGATGCTCAGTACCGGCTTGTCCTGCAGCATCTTCGTCACGCTTTCGTGCTGGAGGATGCGTCGTGTCCGGCGAGCAGCGAGCTCGAGCTGACGGCCATGCGTCATATGAAGAATCTGTCGCATTTTGCCGAGGAGTTGATCGACTCGGGTGAGGAACTGCCCTTTCGCTACCCTGGTGTGGATGGCAGTCGCGACGTTGCCGCGGCTCTGTCGGCCGATCTGCGCTTGACGACCGAGGCACAGGAACGGTTCATCCTTCTCAGTCAGGATCCTGAGGTCGCTCGGCATCCTGATCTGAAGATCGAGATTGACAACCTTGTAACCCGCAATGGGCTCCTGGCTACGATGCTCCATGAGCTGGCCGAGTCTGCTGAGCGGGGGGCGACGTCGGAGCCGGAACCGGAGTCAGAAACTGATGCAAAACCTGCGCACGGTGGATTCACCGTGGGCAGTCTGAAAGAACACTAGGAGGATACCATGAGCGAATACTTGATGCGAGATGCGGCACCTTTGTCAGATAAGGAATGGCAGGCGGTTGACAGCCTGGTAGTGAAGATTGCGCGCGACTTCCTGGTCGGACGACGATTCCTCGACCTTGTCGGGCCTTTCGGAGCCGGGATGGAGATCGTGCCTGTCGGTGTTGGCGATGCCCGCAAGCACATCCCCCTGTCCGTGATCGAGCAGTCCTTTACTCTGCACTGGCGGGATATCGAAGCCAGCCGCAAACTGGGCGTGCCTGTAGAGCTGGGCGCTGCTGCTCGGGCGGCGATGGCATGTGCTCGTATGGAAGATGAGTCAGTCCTGGGCGGGCTCTGGGATGCGGCGGAGAAGAGCGTCCCGGTCGCTGAGTGGGGTAAGGCCGAGGGCCCACTGCAGAGCGTTGTCGCGGCGACAGAACTCCTCTTTGAGGATGGCTTCTCTGGACCCTATGCCCTGGTCATGAGTCCTGATCTGTATACGCAGACTCAGCGGGTGTCCCACGGTATGGGGCGCATGGTCAGCAAGCTGATCGCCGATGTCGCTGAGGGTGGGATGTTCCGATCCCAGTTGCGTTCAACTTCGATCTCGTTGTCGGCCAGGACCTTATCACAGCCTATGAGGGCAACGAGGGGCTCGATCACAACTTCCGGATTCTGGAGACGATCGCGCTCCGTGTCAAGCGCGCGGGCGCGATCTGCAAACTGGAAGGGTAAAACGTCAGCGCTGATCAACTGGGTGGCAAACACTGAATCCCCCCGATGCTAGTGCGGCGTCGGGGGGGGATTTCCGAACCAGCTAGGCCAACTGAGGGTTGGCAGGCTGGCTGGGCTTCAGTGCCTCGCTAGATGCAATGCCAGCGTTTGGGTACCGAGACAGGAGTGG
>JAKJAE010000391.1 GCA_022707665.1 Chloroflexota bacterium | reverse complement strand
GGGTTTTTGACTGTCGAGATAGGCATTCCTACCGGCCGGGCCCTCCTGATCGCGTCGCGGTTGCCGCGCTTTCGGGTTACGGTAGAATCCGTATCATTCCTATGTCTTCGGTGTTGATAGTGGACATGGCCTCGCTTCTTATTATCAGAAAGGACTTATGATGAGCGGCTTCGTTGTTGCTACGGATAGCACCTCGAATCTGTCACCAGGACCCGCTGAGGACCTGGGTGTTCCCGTCATTCCCCTCAGTGTCTATTGGGGCGATGACTCATATCTTGAGGGTGTGACTCTCGACGCAGACACCTTCTACCGCTGGATGCGAGAGCGTCGTGAGCTTCCCAAGACGTCTCAGCCCTCTGCCGGAGCGTTCATTGACTTCTTCCAGGAGGTGGCGGACCGCCAAGGGGTCAAGGCGGTTCTGGGGATATTCATCTCGGAAGATATGAGCGGGACCATGGCCTCGGCCCTACAGGCGAAGGCGCATCTTGCGGAGCAGCGCCCTGACCTGCGCATCGAGGTTATCGATTCCCGTTCGGTCTCGATGGGGCTTGGATTGCAGGTCCTGGTGGCGGCGAGGGCCGCACGTGAAGGGGCGACGCTTGATGAGACAATTGCCAAGACGCGATGGTGCTATGAACACACGCACGTGCTCTTCGCGGTCGACACGCTGGAGTACCTGCATCGCGGTGGCCGCATCGGGGGCGCCGCTCGGCTCCTGGGGTCAGCCCTGAACCTCAAACCTGTGCTTACGATAGCCCACGGACGCGTCGAGTCGCTGGAGAAGGTGCGTAGCCGCAGCAAGTCGCTGAGGCGTCTCATCGAGATCGCGCAGGAGCGCCTGGGTGGGTGCCGGCCGGCGGAGCTTGCGGTCATGCACGCGACGTCTCAGGACGAACTGGAGGCGTTCGAGAAGATGATCGTCGAAGAGCTACGACCTGAGCGTATGCTGACCCGCGTGCTGACGCCTGTGGTGGGAACCCACGCCGGGCCGGGCACACTTGGTATTGCGTTCTATGTGGACGACACGGCAGGCTGATTGACGTCTAAAGGGCAGGAGGGGAGAGTATGAGGATCGTCGAGATCATCGAGAGAAAGCGCGATGGACATCGGCTGTCCCGCGACGAGATCGCGGCGTTCGTCAGTGGGTACACGCGCGGCGATATCCCGGATTACCAGGCTTCTGCCCTCTTGATGGCAATTGTCCTTCGAGGTATGGACGATACTGAGGTAGCGGATCTGACGCTGGCCATGGCCGAGTCAGGTGAGATCCTCGATCTGAGTGACGTTCCCGGCACTGTCGTTGACAAGCACTCGACAGGTGGCATTGGCGACAAGGTCAGCCTGATCGTTGCCCCAGTCGTCGCAGCGTTGGGACTTCCGGTAGGCAAGATGTCGGGGCGAGGACTGGGCTTCTCCGGAGGCACCCTGGACAAGCTCGAGTCGATTCCGGGGTACCGTGTAGACCTGACGGTTGACGAGTTCAAACAGCAGTTGCGCAGGATCGGTGTAGTCTTGACGGGGCAGTCAGCCAATCTGGCGCCCGCTGACGCGAAGCTGTATGCTTTGCGCGATGTGACCGGCACTGTGCCCAGCTTACCGCTCATTGTGAGCTCGATTATGAGCAAGAAGATTGCTGCTGGTGCGGATGCTATCGTGCTGGATGTCAAAGTTGGCAGCGGCGCTTTCATGCGAACGCTTGAGGAGGCACGTGCGCTGGCTGTCGATATGGTGCGTATAGGGCAAGCGGTGGGAAGGAAGGTGGTTGCCCGCATTTCCAACATGAGTGAGCCACTCGGCCACGCTGTTGGAAATAGCTTGGAAGTGGTGGAAGCTCTTGACGTTCTCCGCGGAGGTGGTCCCAGCACGTTGGTGGACCACTGCCTGGCCATTGCTGGAGAGATGCTGTACCTCGGAGGTGTGGCCGCCGACCTCACCCAGGCGACCCAGACCGTCGCAGATGCGTTGGTCAATGGCGCGGGGCTGCGCAAGTTTCGCGAACTGGTTGAGGCTCAGGGAGGCGATGTGCGATACGTGGACGATCCATCGCTATTCCCTTCTGCTCCCGTGATCCGGCGGGTTCTGGCGCCACGGGCGGGCTACTTGTCGCAAGTCGCAGCTGACGAGGTAGGGCTCGCGGTTGTAGCCCTGGGGGGTGGGCGGGAGGTGAAGGGACAAGCCATTGACCACGCCGTGGGGGTTGTCATGCACGTCAAGGTGGGGGACCGAGTTGGGAAGGGCCAGCCAATCCTGACCGTTCACGCACGAACTGAGCAGGAATCGGTCGTTGCCGAGTCTCGTCTTATGAGGGCACTGCACTTCTCGGATGAACCTGTGGCTGCGCTGCCTCTGTTCTACGACCGCATCGGCGCAGCGGACGTCGTGCGCTGACGTTGTCATCTGGACCCCTGGTGCTATAATCCTGTCAGACGAGTTCCTGGAGGAAGGTAGAGCATGCAGACTTATCTCAACATTGTGCAGATCATTCTGGGCGTTGCCTTGATTATCCTGGTGTTGTTTGAGGTGCGCAGTAGTGGCATGGGAGGGGTGTTTGGTGGCACACAGACGAGCCTGATACGGAAGCGCCGTGGTCCCGAGTTACTGCTCTTTCGCCTCACCGTGGGCACGTCGGTAGCTTTTTTCCTGGTGGCAATTGTCAACGTTCTGGTTGTAGGCTAGCTTGTGTTTGATCTGAGAAGGACGAATGCCGAGAGCCAGATCGCCTACGGCCTCCGCATCGTCCTTGGTGGTGACAGATCACCTCGTTTCACCGCTCAAGGCTGAGACCATCCTCGATGTTCCGGCGTATCGGTTGGCAAGTCCTGCTTGTGGGTGTGGGCTTCCTGGTGGCCGCCGTAATCCTGATGTACATGGCCACCACCTACACGACTGAGTTCCGTCCGGCACCAGGGGGAACGTATGTAGAGAGCG
>JAKJAE010000390.1:280-2964 GCA_022707665.1 Chloroflexota bacterium | reverse complement strand
GAGCCGCATCGTGGCCTTGCGGCAGATGCTGCCAATCTCGCGTTCGAGGTTACGGACGCCCGCCTCGTAGGTGTACTGCCGGATGAGTCTGCGGAGAGTCGCCGGCGGAAATACCGGCGGCGCCACGCCCAGGCCGTTCTGCTCGATCTGCCGCGGAATGAGGTAACGCCTGACGATCTCCATCTTCTCCAACTCTGTGTAGCCGGGGAACTCGATCACCTCCATCCTGTCCTGGAGTGCCGGGGGAATGGTGCCGAGGACGTTGGCCGTAGCGATGAAGAGCACTTGCGACAGATCGTAGGCAATCTCCAGATAGTGGTCGGAGAAGGCCCAGTTCTGCTCGGGGTCGAGCACCTCGAGGAGCGCCGATGAAGGATCGCCCCGGAAATCGGTCCCGATCTTGTCGACTTCATCGAGCATGAAAACGGGATTGGTCGTTCCGGCACGACGCATCGTCTGCAGGATCCGTCCTGGCAGGGCACCGACGTAGGTCCGGCGGTGCCCCCGAATCTCAGCCTCGTCGCGGACTCCGCCGAGGGATACTCGCACGAACTCGCGTCCCAGTGCCTCCGCTATAGAGCGCCCTAGCGAGGTCTTGCCTGTGCCCGGCGGCCCGACGAAGCACAGGATCGTGCTCTGACGTCTCGCCTGCGCCATTTTGCGGACGGCGATGTATTCGAGGATGCGCTGTTTGGCCTTGGGGAGGCCGAAGTGCTGTGACTCGAGTACCTTCTCCGCGTGGGCGATGTCGAGGTTGTCCTGGGTCGCCTTGGACCATGGAAGCTCCAGTAGCCACTCCAGATAGGTGCGCAGGATGCCGACTTCGGGAGCCATCGATGGCATCATCGAGAGGCGTCTCAGTTCCTCCTCCGCACGTTTGGTAACGTGGTCGGGGTACTCACCATCTTCCAGGCGACGGCGGAGCGCGGCCATGTCTCTGGTGAATCCATCGATCTCGCCAAGCTCCTGCTGAATGGCTCTCAGACGCTCACGCAGGAAATACTCTCGCTGTGTTTTGTCGACCTCTTTCTGGACCGAGGTGTGGATCTGATCCTCTAACTCAAGGACGTCGAGCTCGCGTGCCAGAAGCGTACTGATTTGCCTGAGGCGCTGCGTGGCATCCTGAGTCTCCAGGAGCTCTTGTCGCACTGCCGTCGAAAGCGTGATGATCTGGGCCACCACATCGGCCAGTTGCCCTGGTCCTTTGACGTTCATGGCATGGACGTACGCTTCATCTGGCAAGGCAGGATTGAGCCGGACGACCTTCTCGAACATGGTCAGGATCGCACGCGTCAGGGCCT
Source organism: Chloroflexota bacterium (assembly GCA_022707665.1). Taxonomy (GTDB): domain Bacteria; phylum Chloroflexota; class Anaerolineae; order B4-G1; family SLSP01; genus PWVB01. The sequence continues at coordinate 1,663 of JAKJAE010000390.1, read as the reverse complement.
CGGTCAGGGCCGAGTCGTCCGTGACCTCGGGAAGCGCCTCAAAGATGCCGACAAGATAGGGGAGTTTCTGAACGACCTTGATGAGTTTCACGCGTCCGGCGCCCTGCGCAATGGCACTTGTCGTGCCATCGGGCATGCGAATGGAGCGTGCGATGACGACCTCCGTGCCGATGGTATACAGATCGTCCGGTCCCGGGTAGGTCTCACGTCGATCGTCACGCTGTGCGATGACCACGATCGGCCAGTCTTCCTGCATCGCCGTCGTAAGCGCCTGCAGCGACGGGTCACGTGTGACGTAGAGGGGGCTGATCATATGAGGGTAGACAACCAACTCGCGGAGTGGCAGAATGACAGCCTTGAAGGGTCCACCTTTCGTGGGTGAAGCATCCATACCCATGCCGAACAACTCCTCCGGCGCGAGAGGTAGGCTGTCCCAGTCCATCAAGGGTGTTTCTCCCACGGCTCATCGACCCAGTCTCCCAGGGGAAGGTCGAGGTTGGTGTGGTGGGCCCAGGCCTCGCGCACGTCGGCTACCAGGAAGATCGAGCCCGTCGCGACAATGCCAAGGCCTGGCTCAAGGCTGTGGGATGCCTGTTCGAGGGCACGCCGGGGATTCACGGCAATCTCCGCGCCGTGACCGAGGTCCGCGCACAGATCGGCAAGGGCATAGGGAGCCGTGGCGCGCGGGTGGTAGGAGCGCGTGACGATGACGTGCTTGCTGACCGGCAAAAGCGCCTCGAGCATACCTTTGACGTCCTTGTCGCTGGAGGAGCCGAAGATCAGGATCCACGAAACGTCCGGGAACCACGATTGGAGCGATCTGGCCAGCGTCTCCGCGGAGTAGGGGTTGTGGGCGCAGTCGATAACGATAGGCGGCGTCTGGTTGAGGATTTCCATGCGTCCCGGCCACTTCGCTGAACCGAGGCTTTCGCGCAAGGCCTCGGGTGTTGCCCAGGTGTGCCCATCCGTGTGGAGTTGTGCAATCGTCGCGATCGCAACCGCAGCGTTCTCTTGTTGGAAGTCGCCGAGAAGCGCGACTTCATAGGTGCCGTCAAAGGGCGACGGGGTCCCGTTTCGCCAGATGTGCATCGTCTGCCCATTCAGTGAGCGCGTGACGGGGGTCCACAACCAGTCGCGACCAACGACTGTGATAGGAGAGGCCCGCTCGGATGCGATCCCTTCAAGGACTTCGAGAGCCTCGTCCTTCTGTGGAGCCGTCACGACGGGGATGCCGGGTTTGACGATCCCCGCTTTCTCGAAGGCGATCTGAGCCAAGGTATCCCCGAGCAAGTAGGTGTGATCGAGGCTCAGTGAGGTGATCACACTGATCTCGGGCGTCACGACATTCGTTGCATCCAGTTGTCCTCCCAGACCTACTTCCAT
>JAKJAE010000390.1:0-270 GCA_022707665.1 Chloroflexota bacterium | reverse complement strand
CCGCCAGGTCGACCTCTTCGCGTTGGAAGTAGAGGAAGGCAAGCGCTGTGGTCACCTCAAACGTCGTGAGACCGGGGACGCTCTCGATCGTCGGCAGCATCTCGGTAAGCAGGTCGGCCATGCCCCGGCGTGATATAGGGTTACCGTCGATCTGGATGCGCTCGCGGTAGGTATGCAGGTGTGGCGACGTGTATAGCCCTGCACGCAGCCCTCCTGCCCGTGCTGTGCCGGCAAGGATGCTCGACACCGATCCTTTGCCTTTGGTGCCAG
>JAKJAE010000038.1:305-13646 GCA_022707665.1 Chloroflexota bacterium | reverse complement strand
TTGGTGTGCGTGCCGGTGCATTATGACGAAACGGGTGCTCTCAAGACAATGAACCTGAAGGCTGCGGGAGGAGAAGAGACTATGACTGAGGCGCTATCAAAGACATACGATCCCGGTGAACACGAGGGGCGGCTCTACGATTGGTGGGAGCGCGAGGGATACTTCAAGCCCGAGAAACTGATCGAGCTGGGCACGGCAAGTCCGGACGGGAAGCGGTTCTGTATCACGATGCCGCCACCCAATGTGACTGGCATCCTGCATCTGGGCCACGCAATCACGGCAGCCATCGAGGACCTCGTAACACGTTACCATCGCATGCAGGGCGCCGAGACGCTCTTCTTGCCCGGCAGCGACCATGCAGGGATTGCTACACAGAACGTTGTCGAACGCGAGCTGGCGAAGGAGGGGCTCACGCGTCATGATCTGGGCCGGGAGACATTCGTGGCCAGGGCGTGGGCGTGGAAGGCGGTCACGCACGCACGGATCACCGACCAGCATCGGAAGCTGGGCATCTCGTGTGACTGGGATCGTGAGCGCTTCACGCTGGATGAGTCGTTGAGTCGCGCCGTGCGCACAGCCTTCGTCACGCTCTATGAACGCGATCTCATCTACCGCGGCCCGTATATGGTCAATTGGTGCCCGAGGTGTGAATCGGCGATATCGGACCTGGAGGTCGAGCCTCACGAGCACGCGAGTTATCTCTGGTACATTCGCTACCCGATTGTGGGTGACGGCTGGGATGGGCCTACGGCTGCCTGGGGCAGTGGGCATTGGGCGGAAGGGGCAACGACCTTCATCCAGATGGCAACGACCCGCCCCGAGACGATTCTCGGCGATTCTGGGGTCGCAGTCCACCCTGCTGATGAGCGTTGGCAGGCGCTGATCGGGAAGACGGCGTTTCTGCCGGCGGTGGATCGCCCGATTCCGGTAGTCGCCGACGATGCGGTAAAGCCTGAGTTTGGGACGGGGGCGGTGAAGGTTACACCCGCCCACGACCCCACCGACTACGAGATCGGCATGAGGCACGGTCTTGCACAGATCAGCGTGCTCACGACAGAGGGAAAGATGAACGCGGCCGCGGGTCCCTATGAGGGCCTGGACCGCTTCGAGTGTCGTAAGGCGATCGTAGCCGATTTCGAGAAGGAAGGACTCCTGGTCAGGGTGGAAGACTATACCCATACGATTGGGCACTGTCAGCGTTGTGACACCATCGTCGAGCCTATGATCAGCACGCAATGGTTCGTGCGCACCAAGCCTCTGGCCGAAAAAGCGATCCGGGCTGTGGGGAGCGGTGAGATGCACATCGTGCCTGACCGCTTTGAGAAGGTCTTCTACCATTGGATGGAGAACATCCGGGACTGGTGTATCAGCCGGCAGCTCTGGTGGGGCCATCGTATCCCCGTGTGGTACTGTGACGACTGTGGCAAGGAGTGGAGCGCAGTGGAAGACCCCTCAGCCTGTCCCGGGTGTGGGAGCAGCCACTATCATCAGGATGAGGATGTGCTCGACACGTGGTTTTCGTCGGGGCTCTGGCCTTTTTCCACACTGGGCTGGCCTGACACCGAGGCGCCCGATCTGCAGCGTTTCTTCCCTACAGATATGCGCGAGACCGGCTACGACATCCTCTTCTTCTGGGTGGCGCGCGAGACGATGCTTTCGCTCGAGTTAATGGGACGGGTGCCCTATCACACGGTCTACCTACATGGCCTGATCCGCAATGAGCACGGTGAGAAGATCAGCAAGTCTATGCCCGACGCCTGGAAGTACGATCCGCTCTACATCATTGATGAATACGGGACGGATGCCCTACGCTATACGTTGGCGACATCGTCGACGGCGGGCAACGACATGAACCTCGACCTGCGGCGCATCGAGGGAGCCCGCAACTTTGCCAACAAGATCTGGCAGGCAACTCGTTTCATCCTGATGAACGTGGGCGATGAGCCAACCGCCTCGTTGGATGACCTTGGCGCCGCGCACCTCACACTGGCTGACCGCTGGATCCTGAGCCGTGTTCAGTCGCTGACGGCAGAGGTCACTCGTCTGATGGATGACAATCAGTATGGCGAGGCGGGTCGACAGGTCCGTGACTTTCTCTGGGATGAGTTCTGCGACTGGTACATTGAGGCAGCCAAAGGCCGGCTGTATGGTGAGGGGGCCGATAGGGCAACGCCCAAGGCGGTTCTGGTCGCGGTGCTGGAGCGGGCGATGCGGCTTCTGCATCCCTTCATGCCGTTTGTGACCGAAGCCATCTGGCAGGCACTGCCCGAGGGCGCAAGGCAGGGGCCCGCGTTGATCGTCGCCCGTTGGCCCGTGGTCGACTCCGCGTGGATCGACGAGGCCGCTGAACGTGACATGGCCCAATTGATAGCGATGGTTCAGGGGATCCGCGCCATTCGATCTGAGTACAGCGTGGAGCCCTCGCACCGTATCGCGGCGACGTTCGCGGCAGGTTGGGCTGAGGAATTGCTCGCCTCTGAGCGCGAAGTTCTCATTGCGCTCGCCCGGCTCGATCCCGAGCAGACCGCGATCGTAGACTCGACTGAGCCGATGGCGCAGAGTGCATCAGTGGTTGTGGGTGACACGGTAGTCTATCTTCCGCTCGCCGGGTTGGTTGACCTTGAGGCTGAACGTGCCAGGTTGGGCAAGGAGCTGGCGAATCTTGAGGCGCGCATTGTGGCCAGCGAAGGGCGTCTCGCCGGGCCGTTCGCGCAACGCGCACCGGCCGATGTTGTGCAACGCGAGCGCGACAAGCTCCTAGAGATGCGTGTGGAGGCGGCACGGCTGCGCGAACAGGCACGGCGATTAGGCAGCTAGGCAGTCAAACAAAATCGACAGGGGCGCCGCACTGGTGTGGCGCCCCTGTGGTCTGGGTCAATTAGCCGGCCCAGAGGCTTACCAACTCGAACGCATCGACGTCAACGAGCCCGAGATCGGTCAGTTTGAGGTGCGGGATGACCTCAAGTGCCAGGAAACCGAGTTGCATGAGGGGGTCGTGGAGAGGCGATCCCAGTCCATGGACTGCCGCGAGCAGCTCATCCATCTGGTGACGCACGACCTCCGCGGGGCGGTCCGACATAAGCCCACCGATGGGCAAAGGCACCGCGGCGAGCAGCTTGCAGTCGTGTACCGCCACTAGCCCGCCGCCCAATTCCTTGAGTGCGTGTACAGCGGCTAGCATCTCGGCATCACTGACTCCCGCGACCGTGATGTTGTGGCAGTCGTGGGCCACAGTGCCGGCGATCGCGCCTGCCTTGAGCCCCAGCCCCTGGACGAACCCGAGGCCGACGTTGCCCGTGCCGCGATGGCGCTCGATGGTGGCGACCTTGAGGAGGTCGCGATCTAGGTCGACGACAGCCTCGCCACGAGCAAGCGAGGCGGGCAGCAGTCGCAGTTCGGTGATGAGGGTGTCAGGGTTGACGCCGATCACCCGCATCAAACTGCCCTGCGCCGGAATGCTCAAGGTCAGGCTGTCGAGATCCACCGCGACACTCTGCCCGACAGCGGTCAGGTCGATGGGCTGATCATCCAGCGGTGCGGTCAGTGCTCCGTGTTCTGCAACGACGCGACCTCCGGCAACGACCACGTCCGCACGGAAGTCATCGAGGGATTGCGTGATCACGAGGTCTGCCCGGCGTCCCGGCCCGATCGCGCCACGATCACGGAGACCGAAGGCCTCGGCACCGTTAAGGGTGGCCATAGTCACGACCGTGACCGGATCCAGCCCGGCGGCAATGGCCAGCCTCACGTGGTTATCGATCGTCCCGGTGTCGATCAAGTCGGCAGGATGACGGTCGTCGGTGGCGAACGCAAATCGTCTCGCATTGGCCGCGGTCACGGCGGGTAGCACATCCTGGAGGTTGCGAGCCGATGTGGCCTCACGCACGAGAACTGTCATCCCCAGGCGCGCTTTCTCCAGGGCCTCCCCGGCACTCCCACTCTCGTGGTCCGTCGATGGGCCTGCCGCGATGTATGCCTGCAATAGCCGCCCGGTGATACCGGGTGCATGGCCATCGATGTGACCATCCTGGAAAGCAAGCAACTTCTCCGCAGCCCCGGGTAGGCCAAGTGCGGCACCTGGAACGTTCATGAATTCAGCCAACCCGAGGACTCGCTTGTGCTTACGCAATGGAATCAGGTCCTTAGCCTCAAGGCTTGCTCCCGCTGTGCCCATGGTTGTAGCAGGCACACACGACGGCAAAGTGACGAAGACCGTCAATGGTAGGCCCTCAGAGGCGTCGAGCATGTACCTGATCCCGTTGCCCCCGGCCACATTGGCGATCTCGTGAGGGTCTGCAACCACTGTGGTGACGCCGTGGGGCAGCACGAGACGCGCGAACTCACGCGGGCTGCACATAGACGATTCGATGTGCACGTGCGTGTCGATCAGGCCAGGCACGATCAAGCTCCCGTGCAGGTCAACTACTTGGTTCCCATTGTAGCCATGCCCAACTGCAGCGATGCGGTCACCGGCGATGGCGAGCTGGGCTTCCAGGATCTCGCCGGTGAAGACGTTGACCACGCGGCCATTCGTCAACAGAAGGTCGGCGGGCTCATCGCCGCGCGCGACGGCAAGAAGGTGGGAAAGCTCCATCTGATCCATAGGGCCTCCTGTCAGCCTGTATCAGTCTGAGGGATGTCCGGCAAGCCCGGAAACGGTGTAGTCGTTGGTCGCATTGTATGTAAAGGCCCGGTAGAGGACAAGTCCCGGGCGGTGGCGGCGTCGGCGCAGGTGGTTTCCTGATGGTGTGGCCAAGGTTGGCCCAAGGCCGCGGTGGGGATATACCATCGGACCACGGGCCAGCGGTGTTCAAGGCGAAGTGTAGAAATGGGCATCCGCGGTATAATGTCAGCGAACGACCGGAGAGGACCTGAATGTCGAAGACGTACGTTTGCCTGGATATCGAGACGACAGGGCTTGATCCAACACAGGACGCGATCATCGAGATCGGCGCGGTGCGGGTTGATCAGAGCCGTGTGCTGGCGCACTTCTCCACGTTCGTCAACCCTGGAAGAAAACTACCTCCGTTCATCACCGAACTGACGGGCATTCGCGACTCCGACCTGGTCGGAGCGATCTATCCACAGGAAGCCGCACGCCGGCTTGCCGATTTTGCGGGCCGCGACCCCCTGATCGGTCACAACGTGGGCTTCGACCTGGGATTCCTTCGGCGCCAGCGTATCCTGCACGAAAACCCCGCCATCGACACCTTCGAGCTTGCCGGAATCCTGGTTCCCCACGCGAGTCGCTACAGCCTCCAGAACCTGGTGAAGGAGCTGGGCATCGAGCTCCCGGCCCAGACCCATCGTGCGCTCGACGACGCGAAGATGACCTATGCGCTGTTCCGGGTCCTGATGGAGCGCGCCGCACAGCTCGCGCCCGAGACTCTCGAGGAAATCGTGCGGTTGGGGCGCCGGGTAACCTGGGGAGCGACGCAGTTTTTCGGCGATGCTCTTTACGTACGTCAGCGCCGTGGTTTCCAGGGCGCGATTGGGGCCCAGATGGCCGCCCGGCGCGGACTGGAGGGCACCGGCCCGCTCTTTGTTGAAGGCGAGGAACTAAGTCCACCGCTGAACCCAAGGTGTGAGCCCCGGGAGATCGATCTGGCGGCGCTCACGGAGCTTCTACAACCTGGTGGACCTATCGCGGCTGCGTACCCCGAATACGAGTACCGCGACCAACAGGTCGAGATGATGCAGGCTGTGGGTGAGGCCTTTAACATGGGTGGGCACCTGCTCGTCGAGGCTGGCACAGGAACCGGCAAGTCCCTCGCGTACTTGCTTCCTGCTGTGGAGTGGGCGGTGATGAACGAGCAGCGGGTCGTGATCTCGACCAATACGATCAATCTTCAGGAACAACTGGCCAACAAGGATATCCCACAGTTGGCTCGTTCACTGTATGAGTTCCGCTCGCAGGTTCTCAAGGGGCGATCGCACTATCTCTGTCGACAGCAGTTCGAGGCGCTAAGGCGCCGTGGCCCAATGAGCGAAGATGAGATGCGAGTGTTGGCCAAGGTGCTGCTGTGGCTACCCAACACGCTTGACGGCGACGGCGACGGCCTCTTCCTCCCGACACAGCCCGAAAGGGAAGTCTGGTACACGATCTCGGCAGCGACCGAAGCCTGCAACCCGGAGCGCTGCCCCTTTTTCCTCAACGACACGTGCTTCTTCTACCGAGCCCGTGCGAAGGCCGAGTCGGCACACCTCCTGATCGTGAATCACGCGTTACTCCTTGCGGACATTGCTACGCAGAATCGTGTGCTGCCGGAATACGATCTGCTCATTATCGACGAGGCACACCATCTGGAGGGCGCCACTACTGAGTCCCTGCGTTACTCGGTGACGTGGCCGGAACTGCAGCGAGCATTTGATGGCCTGTTGCGCCCGAGTAGGTCGGTCCCAGGGCTCCTTGACGAAATCGCGGCTGCCTCGGACAAACTGTCGCGTAGTGCAGGGACTCGAGTCCGCGATGTGATGGTGACGTTGGGCAGTCTGGCAGATCGGGCACAACGCGGCGTCGAAGCCCTGTTTGCAACGCTCGAGGGGCTGCTGGAAAGCCGTGTGGGGCGCGGTGGGGCGTATGGAACGCGCCTGCGGATCACCGACGAACTGCGAGACGATGTTGCTTGGGACACGGTTGGGCAGCTCTGGTCGCAGGTGGATCCGCCCTTTGGACAGCTTCTGGAAGGCCTGGACCAACTGGCGATGGGACTCGATGCGGCCGTCGAGAGCAACTTGCCCGCATTGGAGAATGCCCGTAACCGATTACTGGCGATACGGCGCGTGTTAGGTGAGGCGCGGACCAACCTTCAGCAACTGATCATGTCTCCCTCAGCCAACGCCGTGAGCTGGTTTGAAGTGCGGAATCGTAATCCCTTCACTGTTACGACTGTGCCGCTTCAGGTGGGCCCGCTGATCCGCGAGCACTTGTTCGACAAGAAACGCGCCATTGTGCTCACCTCGGCGACTTTGCGGATCGAGGGGAGTTTCGACTATGTCCGCGAGCGATTGGGGGTGCCAGAGGGCGCTGCTGAGTTGGCGCTTGGGTCGCCATTCGACTACCCGTCCGTGGCTCTAGTGTACATCGTGTCGGATGTTCCCGAGCCCAATGAGTCCGGTTACCAGCATGCCGTGGACGAGACGCTTGTTGACCTGTTCCGATCGACAAAGGGGCGTGCGTTGGCTCTGTTCACCTCCTACAGTCAGCTTCGAGCCACGACGGATGCGATCACCCTTCCCCTTGCGCGTGAGGGAATCACGGTTCTCTCGCAGGGCAACGGGACATCGCGAGCTCAGCTACTGGAGAGCTTCCGTACGGGCGAGCGCGTCGTCCTTCTGGGGACCCGGTCTTTCTGGGAGGGTGTTGATGTGTCCGGTGAGGCATTGTCGTGTCTGGTGATCGTGAAGCTGCCGTTCGACGTGCCTGATGATCCGATTGTGGCTGCTCGTGCGAGTATGTACGAGGATGCCTTCAACGAGTACATGGTTCCGGAGGCGGTGTTACGCTTCCTGCAAGGTTTCGGGCGGCTAATCCGCACGGCCTCGGATCAGGGCATTGCGGTAGTCCTGGACCGGCGCCTGTTGACCAAGTCCTATGGGAGGCGCTTCATCGACTCGTTGCCCGATCCCCGGGTACACCTCGGGCGGCGTGCGAGCCTCGGATCTGTTGCCGAGCGGTGGTTGTCGGGTCAGCCTCTGCCCACAGCAGCCACGGTGGCCATTTCCGATGACGATATCTACGATCCATCGGACGGAGACGGCGCAGGTCAGGACGAGCCCTCGTGGTTTTGGGGCGCCTGATACAGACTGACAGCGCGGAGGGAGTATGCGTATCGTTGTTGATGCCTTTGGGTCGGATAGCTGCCCCGGACCGGACGTAGCCGGCGCGGTCATGGCTGCTCGGGCCTGGAAGGATGAGATCATCCTGGTTGGACCCGAAGAGCGGACGCGTCAGGAGTTGGCGAAGCATGACGTGTCTGACCTCAGCATTCGCATCGTGCATGCGCCTGACGTCCTGACGATGGTCGACCACTCCGATGATGTGCGGAGCAAGGAGGACTCGTCTATTCGGGTTGGGATGCGTCTGGTGCGTGACGGGAAGGCCGATGCGTTCGTCTCGGCTGGAAACACGATTGCCTGTTTGGCATCGGCCATCTTCGATCTGCGGCGCATCCGGGGCATCCGGCGCCCGGCTCTCTGTATAACCTATCCCCTTGCCTTCCAGCCGATGCTGTTCATGGATACAGGTGCTACGGCCGATCCGACACCCGAGATTCTGACGCAGTTTGCACATATGGGCGCGATCTACGCCGAGCGCGTTCTCGGGATTGCTAACCCCCGGGTCGGCCTGTTGGCCAACGGCGAGGAAGAGGAAAAGGGGACGATGATTCTGCGCGACACATTCGCGCAACTCAAGGCGAGCCCCCTCAACTTCGTGGGTAACATCGAGCCAAAGGAAGCCGTCAAAGGGCTGGCTGATGTCGTGGTAACCGATGGCTTTACAGGCAATATCCACATCAAGACTGCCGAGGCTGTGGCATCCTTCCTGAAGCACACGGTCAAGCGCGATGTGCTCGGGCCGCCGCTCTCCAAGGTCGGCCTGGCGCTAATGGTTCCGGGCTTGATCCTGGCGTTGCCCGGTCTGCTGCTGCTGTGGCCAGGGCTTCGACGTTTGGCCAGGCGCATCGATTACTCCGAGGTTGGCGGAGCTCTCCTTCTAGGTGTGAACGGTGTGGTTGTTGTCGGTCACGGACGATCGAATGCCAAGGCCGTGATGAGTGCTGTGCAGCGTGCGCGCGAGGCCGTGGCTGCGAATGTCATTCCTACAATCGCTGCTGGACTGGCGGGTAGCGATGGCTGACGTGCGCGGCGGGTGGGTGGCCGTGGTGTGTAGGACTGAAGGAGGCATGCATGCGGCTCATCTCGAATGAAAAGCACATCAGCTCCCGCAAGAAGATTGGGGAGCGGGCACCTTTTGTAGGTCTGGTCCTGCTGGCTGTGTCGACCGTCCTCGTGTTCCTCAAACCCGAGTGGCTCTGGGGAACGATGGCGCTGGTCTGGGTCGGGTTCATGGTATCGCTCGCAGGAAGCTATCTCGGTGATCGCTACGTAGGTCCCAACGCTGGGCACCGGCGGATTCCCGAATCGCTTAAGGGCCTTGATGGAAGTTATACGTTGTTGATGTACAAGACTTCTGTACCCTTTGTCCTGGCAGAGCCGGGAGGGCTAACGGTGTTGAGCGTAAAGTCGCAGGGTGGCACCATCACGTATGCTGACGGCAAATGGCGGCAGAGGCAGAAGCTGGGCTTGCTACGCCGGTTCGCCGGGCAGGAGTCGTTGGGACGTGCCCACAAGGGTGCCGAGATCGAGCAGTCAATCCTGCTCGATCAGCTCCGGAAGCTGCTCCCCGATGGGATGACAGTGCCCGTGCGCACGCTCCTCGTGTTCACTCATCCAGACGTCGTCCTGCAGGTCGACGAAGACTCAGTCCCCGTTCCTGCGGTCCGGGCTTCTGAGCTGAAGCGGTGGCTGCGCCGGACGCCGCTGCGACCGCAGCTGCCTGAGGCGGTCCAGCAGGCCCTGCGTACCGCTCTGCGTCTGGACGAAGGCAGCACCACAGTTGACTGATACCGGGTGCTGTGCGCTTGGCAACGCCCCGATTGACGCAAACCGGGGCGTTGCTCTTTTGTTGGGCTTTTCCAGCCTGGAGTGCCGGATGGTCGGACTGCCTGGCCTCCAGGGCAGTCTATGACGCGAGTGATGTGCAAATCCCAAGAAGTGCAGTATACTTAGCAGCAACAGCCACGAGGGGGGCTGCGAATACGTCATGACGCCTGACGCGGGGAGATTCCGCGATGACGGCGCTGCTTTGCCATTTCCCCCCTGCGTGACAGACAAGGAGGATGCGATTGCCGAATTGGTCTGCACACGATCTTGCACGAAGTTGGAGTGTTCATCCAAGGAAGGAGTAGACCCATGTCCCGCAAGTCCCTATACAGTCTATTTGCCAGTCTGGTAGTGTTTGCGATGGTCCTGAGTGGCTGTGGCGGCACACCGGAGGCCACGGTTGCCCCGACTGATGAGGCCCCTGCCGCAGAAGAGCCTTCTGGTGAGGCCCGTCCCCTCTGGACGCCTGAGCTGAAGCAAGCATTTGCTGCGGCGATCGATCGCGAAGTCATCGTCGATCGCGTTTTCGAGGGCCGCAATACGCCGGCCTACCATATGGTGCCCGCAGGCTATCCCTATGCCACCGAGCCATTCCTTGACAAGTATGGCACGCGCGATCTCGAGATGGCCAAGACACTGCTGACCGAGGCTGGGTACACCGCCGACAATCCGTTTGTCTTCGATCTGTGGTACCCTCCCGAGCACTACGGCACGACTACGGCTGACGTGATGCAGGTCATCAAGGAGCAGCTCGAAGAGACCGGGCTGATGACGGTGAACCTGAAGACCCAGAACTGGGCGGAGTATGTCAATGCCTTCGTTGAGGGCGAGGCTTACCCTGTCTTCATGCTGGGCTGGTTCCCCGACTTCGTTGACCCTGACACGTGGCTGACGCCCTTTGCTTCGTGTTTGCAGTCGCCCGATAACGGCGTGAACTACTGCGACGAGAAGATGGACGAGCTTCTGCAGAAGGCGGCAGCGTCCAGTGATCCTGCCGTGCGCGAAGCGACCTACGCCGAGTTGGGCGAGTACTATGCTGAGCAGGTTCCAACGTTGCCGCTGTTCTTTGAGCCCGAGTTCATCACCTATCGCGACGGTGTTGAGGGTGTGGCGATTGGGGCTCCCTTCGAGTTCAACTACAACGTTCTGAGCTTCGCTGCCGACGCCGAGCCGGCCTCGGGCAACACTGACACGATCATCATCGGAACGACCGATGAGGTCAACAGCCTTGACCCCCAGGACGCCTATGCAACGCACGACTGGGAGATCATTAAGAACACCGGTCTCACGCTGCTTCAGTACACACCCGGCACAGCGGATCTCGTTCTCGGTGCCGCGGCGGCTTTCCCCGAGATCAGTGATGATGGGAAGACCTTCACGTTCACGCTGCGCGATGATCTGAAGTTCGCCGATGGCACTCCAGTGACGGCCGCCGACTACGTGCGGTCCTGGGACCGTTTCAGCCTGGAGGGTCAGGTGTCCGGTCTGGTCCAGATCTACGTGGAGAGCGTTGAGGCACCTGATGATCTCACGGTTGTCTACCACCTCAAGGACGCCTTCGGGTTCTTCGATGCCTTGACGGCGACTGCCCCGTTCGTTCCTGCGCACCCTGATACGTTCCCGACGGACGAGATCGTCGCGTTCCCGGCCAGTATCGATGGTATCGGTCCTTACCGGATGGTCGAACTGGTCACTGGACAGCAGATGGTGTTGGAAGCTAACCCGAACTACCCCGGGGACGCCCCGGCCATTCCTAACGTGATCATTCGCTACTTTGCGGACCCGACCACAATGAGCAACGCCGTTGAGAAGGGCGAAATCGATGTCGCCTGGCGTACGCTGGGCCCGGTTGAGGCCACCCGCCTTCAGGAGGTGGATGGTCTGAATGTGGTTAAGATTGATGCCCCGACGCTGCGCTACCTCGTGTTCAACATGAACTACATGGTCGGTGGCGAGTAACGGAAGTCAGTCGGCCTGACAGGGGTGGGGGGACGCGTTCCCCCCACCCCCCTTCTTGACGCTACCCAGAGGCCGCGCTGATTGCGGTCGACTCTTCGATTGGGAGCCGCGTTATGTCTGCATCGTTTCGTAATTTCGTCATTGCCCGCATCCTCCTGACTATCCCCATGGTCCTTATCCTGGTCACGATGGTCTTCTTTGTCATGCGGGTCTTGCCTGGCGACCCGATACGGTCGCAATTGGGCCCAAAGGTCAGTGAGGAGCAGGCTCAAGCCATCCGCGAGCGCCTGGGTCTCAACCGCCCACTCGCAGTCCAGTACTTTGAGTTCCTGTGGCGTATGGTGACACTTGACTTTGGTAACGCACTAACACAGGGTGAGCGTCCCATCCGCGACGAGCTTGCGGAGCTGCTCCCGGCAACGATCGAGCTTACACTGCCTGCTATGGCACTTACGTCGATCGTGGGTGTGTTCAGCGGAGCATACGCGGCGAGACACAGGAAGCAGCCGCCCGATTACGCGATTCGGGTCTTCAGCATCGTCGTGTATGCGATCCCGGTCTTTTTCATGGGACTTGTGTTCCAGATTATCTTCAGCGTGCGCCTGGGCCTATTGCCTCTGGCTGGACGTATGGATGCGCTCCTGCTGCGTGACTTTCGCCCGATCACGAACTTCTACATCCTGGACGCGGTGATTCAGGGGAACTGGCCAGCCCTCAAGTCGCTCGTCCTGCACCTGGTGATGCCGTCGGTGACGTTAGGCCTCATTCTCATGGGTCCCTTCATCCGGCTGACACGGGTAAACATGATCGAGGCGCTCCAAGCAGACTACATCACGGCAGGGCGGGCACGTGGCCTGCCCGAGAAGCGACTGGCTTACCGTCACGCACTCCGCAACACGTTCATACCCATTTTGACGCTCATAGGCCTGCAGTTCGCGTTGCTTCTGGCAGGCGCTGTGCTGACTGAGACAACATTTTCCTGGCCCGGTATGGGGCGTTACCTCGTGAAACGGATTGAGTTGCGTGACTACAATGCAGTGCAGTCGGTGATCGCGGTCTTTGCCCTAGCAGTGGGTGCGATCAGCGTCATGGTGGACATACTCTACGCGTTCGTCGATCCACGCGTCCGCTACTAGGAGGGAAAGATGGCAAGAGGAAGACATGCACCAAGTGCTGGCATCACCGGCACTGAAGGAGAGCCTCCCGTAGCTGTGGATGGCGTCGATGTCCCGTCGTGGCAGCTTGAGCTCGACCGAGTAGGGCTAGTGCGACGTATGCTCTTGGCGCGCAAGTGGTACGGGGGCGACTGGTGGTTCGTCCTGGTCAGTGCGATTCTGCTCCTGTTCATCATCACTGTTGGGGTGTTCCCCGGTTGGTTTGCGCCGTACGATCCACGCGCCGAGGTGGGGCCATCGTTGTTGGCGCCCGGTGAGCTGTCCTCGCAGTACGTCCTGGTTGCTCCGCGTTCCGACAGAGTCACTGCGCTCAGAGACGTTGGAAATCGAGACAATCAGATCGGCTATGTCGTCGGCACGCCGGCTGCGCAGGCGTTGCGCGGCGCTCTTGACGAGCTCAATGCCGAAGCAGTCGCGGAAGACGAGGGCGTGCGTTACCAGCCGCGTCCGACGCGCTACGACACGCTGGAGGAAGCGCTGGCCGCTCTGGCGGATGGCGCTATTGACGCAGTGGTTGCAGCCCCTGACAATGTGGAGGTAC
>JAKJAE010000038.1:0-264 GCA_022707665.1 Chloroflexota bacterium | reverse complement strand
GGGTGGGTATCCTGACCTGGAGATCGCGGCGTCGCTGAGTGAGGCGGCGGAGCGCGGTTTCGTCTTTGGCACCAACCAGATTGGCCAGGATGTCCTGAGTCGCATCATCTGGGGAACAAGGATCGCCCTGATTGTCGGACTGAGCTCCGCGGTCGCTTCGCTCGTGGTCGGAGTGCCGCTTGGGCTCATCAGTGGCTACGTCGGCGGTGCGCTCGATCGCGTCTTGACGCTGATCATGGACAGCCTCTATTCGTTCCCGGGTCT
>JAKJAE010000389.1 GCA_022707665.1 Chloroflexota bacterium | reverse complement strand
GGTCAACGCACAATCATCGAACCGCGAGTCCTTCTGCTGGGCCAGGAGCCTGAGATCCCGCTTTCGGGCATTGGCACTTTGGTAGCGCTCGGCATGGGCCAAAGTGACCGGCAACGCAATTGCTGCGACCAAGATCGCGCTGAGTGCGATGACAAATACGTGGCCCGAGGTCAGACGGGTGTGAGGCCGTGCCGCGCGGACGCAAAGCAATACGACAAGCAGGAGCACGCCGTAGAGGGCAGCGGCCGACCGGACTAGCGCTAGCGCGAGGAGGAAGGAGCAGGCGAGGAGAAAGTCCGGCCACGGGCGCTTGTCGTTCAGGACACCGGGGATACAGGAGGTGAAGAGGACTGCGCAACTCAGAGCAAGTCCTTCGGTCAGTACGGCGTCCTGCCAGGATGTGAAGGCAGGACTGAGGAGTACTGCTGTTAGCGCTGCGGCCGGCCACGGTCGGCGTAGGGCAGGCGCCATCGTCAACGCTCGCCCCGAGAAGACAGCCGCTGCGAGTGCATAGACGATCACCTGTAGGGCGACGAGAGAGCCAGCGGAGGTGATGTGCAGCAACCATGGGACCAGCGGTCCGTTGTTGCACCCCCCAACTAGAGGTTCACAACTGGCG
Source organism: Chloroflexota bacterium (assembly GCA_022707665.1). Lineage (GTDB taxonomy): Bacteria > Chloroflexota > Anaerolineae > B4-G1 > SLSP01 > PWVB01. The sequence goes on along the minus strand of JAKJAE010000389.1, from coordinate 2,346 downwards.
TAATGGGCGGAGTCGGTGGAGATCTCGGGCTTGTTTCCCAAGCCGAGCACCAGGACTCCCACCGCGACCGTCGATGACCAGAACATGGTCTTGCCTGCAGGGCGGCGATAGCGCGGATTCCTGTGGCTGGGTCTCACGTGTCGGCGACAATCATCGTGACGGACTCAGGCTCTTTCATGGTTGTCGCCTTCGCACTGTGTGCCCTTGGTGACTCCTGGAGCATTCTCGACGGTGGTCGCGCCCGTCGGTTCGGTCAACAGAATCCTCGGGCCCTGGATCCTGTAAGAGCAACTGCACCAGAGGGCCATGCGACTCGCCTTTATGGAGGAGCAGGAGAACCATCGTGCACGGATCATGGCCTTGCGGCCACTGTTTCTGCAATGGCAGCGGATCTGCTGGACACTCCAAACCCCTCTTCACGCCGGCAGTAGCACTGATTCGTCTGGTCCGACTCTAGGCCGTCCGGATGTCACGATGGCCGAGTGACGATAGCAGGTGGCTTCCGATCACGGCCAATTCGGGCGAGCCTGGCAATGCAAGCATGGGGCGTTGGAGACGTACGCTCGTCAACATGCGATTCGTTTCCTCCTGTTCGGCGCCACGGGCTCACACCACCCGCCGTCCCGCCGTGGCGTCCCTCTGGAGGCGCGCCCGGGCGAAGGCCTTTCTCGGCGATCGCTGGCTGTTGACGAAGTCCCTGGTAGCTCACACCCAAGCGCGAGCCGACATGGTCCGCCTAGGCAATGAGTACGGTGGATGGTGGGTCCCAAGCTCGATCCTCGGTCCAGCGTCGGTGGTCTATTCGGTGGGTGTGGGTGAGGACGTCACATTCGATGTGGAGTTGGCGTCCCGTTTCCATTGCGCCGTTCACGGTTTCGATCCCACCCCCCGCGCCCGTCTCTACGTTGAGTGTCAGAAGCCGAGCTGCTTCGTTTTTGTTCCCTTGGCACTCTGGACTACGGAGGGCAGCGTCTGTCTCTATACCCCTGGCACGGCCCAACACGTGTCCCTTTCAGTGACTGACCGGGACCGTACTGGCGAGTTCCTTGAAGTCGCATGTGACACGCTGACTGGCTTTCGGCGACGTTTTGCACACGACCATGTGGACCTGCTGAAGATGGACATCGAAGGTGCTGAGGCGGCGGTCTTGGAGTGGTTGATCGACTCGGATGAGCGCCCGCGAATCATCGCCGTTGAGTGTGAACTGTATGAACCCTGGTGGCGAACGAGGCGCCGACTCATAAGTCTGATGAAGTGTGGATATCGCCACGTGCACAGTGAGGGCGCCAATCACGTCTTCGTCCGCGAAGATGCCTGACGAGGCTGGACCATGGGAATGCGGGCACCGGTTGCGCTCTGCAACGCTGGGTAGGCAGGTGACTTGAGGGCCCCCTTCTTCTAGGCCAACAACGCGCTGCCCTCCGTCCACGCTCGTGAGGCTGGTCCACGAGTTGCTGATTCCGAGTGAAGATGCAGAACTGCTTCACTATGTTGATCGGCTATCGTCGCCGAGGGTCAGGAGCGAGATCTCGCGGTGTCGAAAGCCTGTACGTCCGCATCCACCATCAGACGAGCGAGCTGCGGCACGAGTGTTTTCGCCTTCCAGCCGAGAACATTGTGGGCTTTGCTCGGATCACCAACCAGTGCGTCCACTTCGGTGGGACGCAGGTACCTGGCATCAAACTTCACGTGCCGCTCCCACTCCAATCCGACGTGACCGAAAGCGAAGCTGAGGAAGTCGCGCACCGAGTGGGAAATCCCAGTGGCGATGACATAGTCATCAGGTTGGTCGGCCTGCAGCATGCGCCACATGGCTTCTACATACTCCTTTGCGTAGCCCCAATCCCGCTGGGCGTCCAGGTTTCCCATGTATAGATGCTCTTGTTGGCCTGCCGCGATCCGAGCCACGGCCATAGTGATCTTGCGGCTCACGAAGGTCTCTCCCCGACGGGGAGATTCGTGGTTGAACATGATGCCATTCACCGCGAAGATCCCGTACGCCTCACGGTAGTTGCGGGCCATCCAGTAGGCGTAGAGCTTGGCTGCGGCGTAAGGACTGCGTGGAGCCATGAGGGTGAGCTCGTCCTGAGGCGGTGGCGTTGATCCGAACATCTCAGAGCTGGACGCTTGGTAGAAACGCGCCGGAAGGGCTGCCGCGCGGAGTGCCTCGAGAAGACGCGTGGTCCCCAAAGCAGTCACGTCGGCGGTGTACTCGGGCTCATCGAATGAGACGCGCACATGCGACTGGGCTGCGAGGTGATAGACCTCATCCGGCGCGATGCGTTCCAGCAGCGTGGTCAACCTCGATGCATCGGTCAGGTCACCGTAGTGCAGGAACAGTCTTGC
>JAKJAE010000388.1 GCA_022707665.1 Chloroflexota bacterium | reverse complement strand
ACCGCTACGCCTCTCTGCGGCTGCTTGGGGGAGTGTTCCTGCTGGGGGGAATCACCTCCCTCGGAATCCTGGCTGCCGATACACTTGCGATCGCTGCCCGTGTGGAGTGGCCTATCATCGTCGAGATTCTCGTACTCATCGCCGTGCTATTTCTGCCTCCGGCGGTGGTCCTGGGGATGATCTCGCCGATCGTCGTTAAGCTGGCTGTCGAGGACCTCGCACGTGCTGGAAGTACCGTCGGGCGGATCTCCGCTGCTGGTACTGCAGGCAGCATCCTGGGTACCTTCGTCACCGGTTTCTGGCTCATCGCATGGCTCGGGACGCACGCCGTTGTCCTCTGCGTGGCAACCCTGCTTTTGGTCGTTGGTCTGGTCTTGCTGGTCCGAGGGCGGAGGTTGCGTGACGCAACTCTGGCGGCCCTTGTGCTGCTGGCGCCCATAGGCGCGGTTCGGGCGGGCTGGACGCGAAGTCAGTGCCTTCGCGAGACGCCTTACCATCTGACGACCAAGGAGTTCAACGAAAGGGTCCGGGCGTGGCTAAAGGGCGATGGTCTCTATGTGGTCAGCATCATCGACGGGGCGCTGGGACGGTTTCTGCGGGCCTACGTGCGCACGCTGCAGCAGACGTTCGAGTATGTGTACGTCATCCCACGTCTCACTGACTGGCGTTCAGTCTCCCGAGACACCTTTGTGATTGTCGCCTGCAGCCAGCCGCTCTCGGCGGAAGCATTTCCACCGGGGTCAAGGTTTGCCAGAGGGGTGCTGGGTCCGGAGGTGGTAGAGGCACTGCTTGCGGAGGGTGATCCGATTATCCTTACTGACAGACACGCCCCCGTCGAGCAGATGTTGGCTCCCGTGTTTCTGGAGATGGTCGAGTGAGAGATGGTCACGATTCTCGTGACACGCCAAGGATCCCCATCATTCACCATGGACCGTATCCTGTGAGCGGTCACTGAACGGACCTTTGGGCAGCCAAGGACCCGCAGAAACAAGGTTCCGCGGGTCCCGAAAAGGCACGCCAGTTGCAGTCGGGCGGGCTAGAACGGACGCTCCCCCGCTCCCATCAGATAGCCGTAACGCGCCATCAACTGCTCTGGAGTCAGGTTCGTCTGCGCTGCCATCCGCGAGATCAGCAGATCATCGTCGGCGTTCTCTTCCTTGAGACGCACCATCAGCTTGTAGGCTGAGTGGTACTGCGCAGAGTCCACATCGACGACCCGCACTTCCGTCCGACCCGTGTTCGGATCCATGGAATCCTCAAAGGGGATAGGGATCACTTGCCCGTGCTGGATCGTGATGGTCGCGTGGCTTCCGCCGCCAATCAGAAACTCCGCTGCTGCCTGACCGATGCTGCGCGTGTAGTCAATGTCGTAAGGGCTAGGATCACAACTGCGTAGCTCGTACCCGATGTCCTTACTGACAAGCGTCGTGGCGATCCCAAGTCGTTTGAGGTCGGCCCGCACCAGCTTGCGCAGTGTGTCGCCGATGTTGATCTCCGCGAGCCGCACGTGACCGTGCTCATCCCGCTCTGCGTGGTTGAGAACGTCGAAGTCACCGGGATCCATCAACTCGACAAGGCCCTCGGCGACGACCGCGACACCGTGGCTCCTGCCTTCGCCCAAGCGCCGCAGGATTGAGGTGACGAGCACGTCGACAACCTCCTGCATCCGAACCTTCCGCCCGCGCCACTCCTCGGGAATCAGGGTCAGGGTGGCCCCAGAGCTACGACCGATAGCCAGAGCCAGGTGGCCTGCTTTGCGGCCCATCGCTACTACGATGTACCAGCGCTGCGTGGTGAGGGCATCTTCCATCAGGTTGAGGACAAGTCGTGCCCCGACATCGCGCGCGGTCTCGAAGCCAAAGGTGGGGATCTCGTAGGGCAGCGGAAGATCGTTGTCGATCGTCTTGGGAGCGTGTGCTGTGCGGATGCGTACGCCGAGGTTCTCATCCGCGTACCGGGCGACACGGTAGGCGGAGTATGCTGTGTCGTCACCGCCAATGCGAGAAGGCAACTGATTCCACTGTCGATCAGGGCCTGACCGCATTTGCGCAGGAGCGCATCATCCTTGGTTGGGTTTGCGCGAGACGTGTACAGAATCGAGCCACCACGGCTGTAGATTCGCGTGACATCCTCGAAGCTCAAGCTATCGCCTACCACCTTACCCTGCATCAGGTACTTGAAGCCTTCACGGATGCCGATGACTTCCATGCCGTTGTTGAGCGCCTCGATTGTCGCTGCATGGATGACGCCGTTGATACCCGGCGCTGGGCCGCCACCCACGAGGATTCCCAGTTTTCCCTTCCTGGATTCATAGATCATGCTCATAGTAAGCCTTTCTTCGTCGGTGTTCTTGTCGTCTTTCCAGGCTGAGCGTTAACCGCCTTGAACAGGCAGAACCCATAGACTCGGCAGTCCTTCGTCCGGTGCTCAGGCCATCGAAAAGTATAACGCATCTCACGCCTCCGACAACCTGCGCTGCGGGTAGGCAGGCACGCAACACATCAGGACTGGGGTTAGGCTATTCGCTATCGAGCCAGCCACCCACCATCAACGACCAGAATTGAGCCGTGCACGTAGGCGGCTGCGTCGGAGGCCAGGAAGACGATCGCGCCTTTTAAATCATCGGGAGCACCCCACCGACCGGCCGGTATGCGCTTCTCGATCGCCTCATTGCGCACGACGTCGTCACGCAGTGGCTGCGTGAGGTCTGTGGCAATGTATCCGGGCGTGATCGCATTCACGTTCACACCACGAGAAGCCCACTCGTTTCCCGCGACGGCACCCGGTTACCAGGGCTGTGCGCCCGTCCAGTCGAAACAGATCCAATATGGCCATGCCGTGAGTCTCCTGAGCCAACTAGAAACAGAGGGCGAGTCGCCTCATCTAGGCGCCCAATGGGACTCCGCGCTGCGCCAGTTGAAGCGGAACGCCCCACGGGTCACGAAGCATCACGAGTCGGGTGCCATCTGCAAGGACCTCGTCG
>JAKJAE010000387.1 GCA_022707665.1 Chloroflexota bacterium | reverse complement strand
GGTAACGACCCTGCGCCAGAGCCGTGATGAGGCCAGAACGTTGGCCTTGTCGACCGAGGTCAGCTTGCCACGCCGGAGTCTGGCGAGTTCGAAGGCCTTGCGCACAATGCGCCGGATCTCATCGGCGTTGTAGAGCATGGTGTCAAAGGCTTCCGGATTCTCGACTGTGGCCTCCTGGCGTGGACCAAAGTAGATGCCGCCGGTGAGTTCACGTACGACGACCAGGTCAACACCCTCGAGCCGCTCGACCTTCAGGGGCGACGCGTCACGGAGCTCCTTGTAGATGCGGACGGGGCGGAGGTTAGCGTACAATCCCAGACCCTTGCGCAGGCCCAGAAGGCCTTGCTCCGGTCGGATCTTTGCGGACGGGTCCGACCACTTCGGTCCTCCTACAGCACCCAGCAGCACGGCGTCGGCTGCCTGGCACGCGGCGAGCGTGCTCTCGGGCAAGGGATCTCCGACAGCGTCGATGGCGGCGCCTCCGATGAGGCACTCCTGAAACGTGAACGAATGGCCATAGGCTTGCCCGACGGCGTCGAGCACCTTAACTCCCTCTGCTACCACCTCGACGCCGATACCGTCTCCGGGGAGGGTGACAATGCCTGCCTTCATAGATTCTCCTTTAGGTTTGGACCGAGCCAGCGCGTATTGCGCTGGCAACGTTTCTCAGGCGTATACATTCAGAGATCCCACCTGCGCATTTGGGGCCACCCGTGATACACAGTCGCGAAGTGCTGCCAGATGCGCCTCGACCGCTGCCGCCTCGATTCCCACGGGAGCATAGACCGCGAACAGGACGTGCTGTGTTTCGGGGCGGAGCATCGTTCGCTGGTCAGGTCCATAGAGAAGCGCGCGAATGGCCTCCCGTCCCTGGCCCTGAAACCGGCTCCTCAACGACGCCTCGAGCTCAGCGCGCCGCGTGTTGAGCGCGGGACAAGGGCCCTCGATCAGAACGCTGTGCATCGTGAGGGTGCCAACGTGGGCTCCTGGATAGGCTTTGCGCCAGGTCTCGGTAACGTTGAGGACGACCGTTTCGGACATAGGAGCGCTCTTCTCAGGGATGATGGGCGATGGTGATGCCGTACTCGACCCCGTCTGCCAGTGCGCGCCACGACGCCTCGATAATGTTGGCCGAAGCTCCAACTGTGCTCCAGCGCCGCGTGCCGTTCTGCATGTCGATAAGCACACGCGTTGTGGCAGCGGTTCCCGCATCGCTGTCGAGGATGTGAACCTTGTAGTCAGCCAACTCGAACTCCGCGATCTGCGGATAGACGGGGACCAAGGCCTTTCGCAGCGCCTGATCCATCGCATTCACCGGGCCGTTGCCCTCAGCCGCTGTGTGATAGATAGCGTCGCCGATACGCACCTTGACGGTGGCTTCGGCAAGCACACCACGTCCCTCGCGGTGCTCGACGACGGTCATGAAGTCGATCAGTCGGAAGGGCGGTTCATAGGCTTCGCGGGAACGCAGTAGCATCATCTCGACGGACGCTTCAGCGCCCTCAAAGGTGAAGCCACGGTACTCGAGGTCTTTGATCTGTTGCAGGACCGCCGGGATACTGCCAAGTTCCTCGGTGCGCAGACCCATCTCGTCGGCTTTGCTGAGCAGGTTGCCGCGTCCAGCCAGCTCGGAAATGACGACGCGCGATTCATTGCCCACCAGAGCTGGATCCACGTGCTGGTAGCTGAGGGTGTTGCGGCGCATCGCAGCGACGTGAATGCCGCCCTTGTGCGCGAAGGCACTCAACCCGACATAGGGCGCGTGCCGATCGGGGACCTGGTTGGCGATCGAGGTGACGGCACGTGCTGTGCGCGTCAGCTCGCGCAGGTTGCCTTCGGGTAGTGCCTGACAAGCCATCTTGAGCTCGAGGCTGGGAATGATCGTGCAGAGATCAGCGTTACCGCAACGTTCGCCATAGCCGTTCATCGTACCCTGGACGTGCCATGCCCCTGCGCGCACAGCCGCCAGCGAGTTGGCCACAGCCAGCCCTCCATCGTTGTGTGCATGGATCCCAAGACGAACGTTGGGGAAGGCGGCTTGCACTTCCCCAACGATTTGCTCGATGTCCCACGGCAAGGATCCTCCGTTGGTGTCACACAGACAGAGAAGATCGGCGCCACCTTCGACCGCAGCCTGGAGCGTCGCGCGGGCATAGCTCGCGTCGGCTTTGTACCCGTCAAAGAAGTGCTCGGCATCGTAGATGAGCTCGGCTCCTGGCGTTGTCTCTCGACATGCTTTCAAATAGGCGGCACTGTCACGGATGATACGGAGGTTCTCATCGAGCGACGTGCGCAGGACGTCCAGCACGTGAAGTGTCCAACTCTTCCCCACCAGTGCAATGACCGGCGTTTGAGCATCGACCATGGCCTGAATGTTGGCATCCTCGTCGGGCCGGCTGCCAACGCGGCAAGTGCTGCCGAAGGCCGTGATGCGCGCGTGGTTCAGCTCGAGATCGCGCACTCGCTCGAAGTAGGCGACGTCCTTGGGGTTGGAGCCAGGCCACCCGCCTTCGATGTAGTCGATGCCCAACTGGTCCAGCAACTGGGTGATCTTGATCTTGTCCTCAACGGACAGGGAGATGCCCTCTGCCTGCGTGCCGTCGCGCAGTGTTGTATCGTAGAGCCATACGTGGTCCGCCTGAGTGCCTAGTGCTGCCATAGTGTCCTCCCCCTCTGTCGCGAGTGTCAACTACCGGCTCAGTTTGGCCTGGGTATACGGCACCAGCCCGCCGGCATGGATGATCTTCATGATGAACGAGGGGAAGGGGGGGGTCGCGTAGACCTTCCTCGTCCTGTCGTTGGTGATCTGCCCGGCCTGCAGATCGACCGTTAGCGTGTCCCCCCTGGCAGCATCCTGCGCCGCTTCAGGGCAGACGAGGATCGGTAGCCCGACATTGATGGCGTTGCGGTAGAAGATACGCGCGAAGCTGTTGGCGATGACGCAGGAAACGCCGGAGGCCTTGATGGCGATGGGGGCGTGTTCCCGGGAAGATCCGCATCCGAAGTTGTCGT
>JAKJAE010000386.1:2702-3025 GCA_022707665.1 Chloroflexota bacterium | reverse complement strand
CCGTGGGCAATAGGGGAGTCTCCCCGCCTCGGCGCGCCCCGTTTGAAGGTAAGAAGGCCCAGTTGGGGTCCACTGCGGTGGCGCTCTATGGGGCCGGCGACCGCCTTTCGTCGGGCCTCTCCGCGTACATAGTCTTCCGCAAAGACGATCTTCCCCCGTTTGTGGCTTTCGGGCAGGAGGACCTAGCGTCCCAGCCACCCAAATGCATCATGGAACGTATCACCTTCGTGAAACCGGCAGAAGAGATGGGGGAGAGAGGAGACGAAGCGCAGCCGACGGCCGCCGCCGGCGACAAGGGCGGCGCGGCAAAGCCGGCCGGCGGG
>JAKJAE010000386.1:0-2692 GCA_022707665.1 Chloroflexota bacterium | reverse complement strand
CCTGGTGCCGGCCGCCTTCATGGCCACCTGCCGCCGGCCGCCGGCCGCGATAGTAAGGGGTGGCCTGTACGGTCGGCGTACGATCCGGGCAGTCTAGACCCAGCCGCGATCCTTGCAGGCGCGGGCCACCCTGTCCACGGCGATGACGTAGGCTGCGTCACGCAGGGATAAGTTGCGTGACTGGGCCAGATCGCTCACCGACCGGAAGGCGTTGGTCATGGTGGTGTCCAACCTACCCAGGACCACTTCGTGTGGCCAGAAGAAGTTGATGTTGCTCTGCACCTGCTCGAAGTAGCTGCAGGTCACCCCGCCGGCGTTGGCCAGGAAGTCCGGTATGGTCACGATCCCGCGTTTGCCCAGTTCCTTGTCGGCGTCCGGAGTGGTGGGACCATTGGCGCCCTCGATCACGAACCTGACTCGCGGTGAGATGCGGTCCACGGTTGCGGCCGTGATCTGGTTCTCCATGGCGGCCGGGATGAGGATGTCCACGTCGTCGGACAGCCACTCAGATCCAGGGATGAGTTCGTAACCCAGTTCCTGGGCCTGTTGGGCGTCAATGCCACCGAAACGATCGGTGATGGTGCGCAGCTGTTCCAAGTCGATGCGATCTTTGTGACGGACCGCAAACGCGCTGCACGCCGTCTGGTCCCAGCAAGATACGGTGGTGACCCTGCCTCCCATCTTCTCGTACAGTTCGATGGCGTGTTGGGCCACGTTGCCGAAACCCTGCACGGCCGCACACGTGTCGGCAATGGCCAGGCCCTTCTCTTTGAGGGCTTCGCGCAGTACATAGATGATCCCGTAACCCGTTGCCTCTGTGCGGCCCAGAGAGCCGCCCATGCCCACGGGTTTTCCCGTGATGAAGCCCGGGTAGCGTCCGCCGTGGATGGCTTCGAACTCGTCGAGCATCCACAGCATGTGCACCGAATCGGTCATTATGTCCGGCGCGGGTACGTCGCATTGGGGCCCCACATCTTTTGCCAACTGGCGGACCCAGCCGCGACAGATACCCTCTTGTTCGCGGGCGCTGAGCCGGTAGGGGTCGCAGATGACACCACCCTTGGCGCCCCCCAACGGGATGCCCACCACGGCGCACTTCCAGGTCATCCACATGGATAACGCGCGGATACTGTCGGCCGTCTCCTCGGGATGAAAGCGAATACCGCCCTTGCAAGGCCCGAGCGCGTCGTTGTGCTGAACGCGAAAGCCGCGAAACACATGCACCTCGCCGTTGTCCATGCGCACGGGGATGCTTATGTGGTGCTCACGCATCGGTTGCCGTAGGAGGGCCCTGACCGCTTGGCCGAGCTCCAGTAGATCGGCGATGCGATCGAACTGCTGTTGGGCCATCACATAGGGGTTTAGTGCGGTACCGCTGCTCATCTGTCTATCCTCTTGTGGTTTGAGATCCAAGTTCGTGTTTTCTGCACGCTCCCAACCTGGATATGGTAGCAAGTAGCAGAAGCACTTCGGAACTTGGGAGGATGATCAGGTGGGAAAACGATCTCTCACCTGACGGGAACCGTCTCCAGATCGTCGGCTTGGTAGCCGAGGCGCCGCGCGTGGCTGCCGCTCAGGCGCGCCGGCGCCGGCGGCTGTTCAGTACATCGAGCAGTACCATGGCTTCGTTGTGCTCTTGATCCCGTGCTCCGAACAGGAGGGTGATGACCTGGTGCTCCTGTTCAAGGCCGAGAAGCGAATCCAACAGATCGCTGCGTGTAGCAAGTTCGGCTCGATAACGTTCCTGGAACTCGGGCCACTTGCTAGCTTCGTGCCCGAACCACTTGCGCAGCTCATTGGATGGCGCGATGTCGCGCATCCAAAGACCCAGTTGCGCTTTCTCTTTGGATATGCCCCGCGGCCACAGACGGTCAACGAGGATGCGAAAACCGTCTTGCGCTGCCGCCGGTTCGTATATGCGTTTGACCTGAATCGCCACGGCAATTACACCCCCGTCTCACGGCAAGCCGGAAACTGCTCATATGGAGCAATTGCTCACATGGAGCAACTGTCTAGTGGGGACGGAGGCACGACGTGGCCTCCGCCCCGATGTGTTGTCAAGTGCCGCTTGCCCTACTTGCGCCAGTAGTCGTTGGCGGCAGCGATAGTCTGGAAGTTGATGGCCACGATCTGAGAGGCAGCCATGAGGGCGTTGGCGTCTTCCGAATAAATGGGGCGGAGCCGTTCGCGCACGGCGGCATCCGGCTGGGTGTACTTGACGGCCCGCCGGCTCAGAGTGATGGCGAGTTCGAAGCCTGCCTGAGGGGTGTCGGTGATGAGTGTGGTCAGCCATGTATCGGTCATTGATCGAACCCCCTGTGGTGTTGATGATAAGCGGGTTTGCTAGGGAGACTGTATATGCGGTCTCATAGCCCGTCAAGCGGGCTGCGTATACTGGGTTGCCCTTTGGGAGACGGGTGGGGACGGGTAAGGCGACCGGCGTACGGCAGCGTGTTCTTCCCGGAATTGGTCTGGTGTCATTTCATCTGGAGCCGTTGCATCAGGTTCCAGAGCATCTGGGCCACTTCTCCTCGACTCGCATCACCCCAGGGATCCCAGGACGGTCCAAAACCCGTGAGTCCCTGAAGCAGACCATTGTATTCGGCGATGCGTGTGTTTGCACCGTGGGTGGGGCTGAAATCACCCAGGCTTCCGCTCCAAACGGCGGGGGGTTCGGTCAAGGCACCTGGGA
>JAKJAE010000385.1 GCA_022707665.1 Chloroflexota bacterium | reverse complement strand
TGCGGGGTCTTGGAGCACCAGTTCGTCAGGGTCGAGCCCCGAGGGCAGCGTCATCACGCGGATGTCGGCCTTGAGCCGGCCCTCGTAACCCACCAGGCCGCGAGGGTCAAAGACGGCCTCCCAGTTCCGGTCCAGGGTCTGTCGTGCCGTCTCCAGGCCCTGCAGGGTTCCATGGACGCCCGCCGCATCGGGATCGAGGCAGAGGATGTAGCGGTGTGTGAGACGCTGCAACTGCGAGAGATGGGCCTCGCTGAGCGCCGTTCCCATGGGTGCTACGACGTTTCTGAAGCCCGCCTGGTGGGGAATCATCACGTCCATGTAGCCCTCGACGATGACCACGGCATCCTGGTCACGGATCGCGCGGCTAGCCAGATGGTAGCCGAAGAGCACCTGTCCTTTGTCGAAGAGGATCGTCTGTGGTGAGTTGAGATACTTGGGCTGCTGGTCGGGCTGCAGCACCCGACCGCCAAAGGCAATCGGGCGACCGCGCCGGTCGTAGATGGGGATCATCACCCGGTCGCGAAAACGGTCATAGGTACTGCCATCGTCGCGCTCGATCAGCATTCCAGCTTTGATCTGCTCCTCGACGGTGAACCCCTGGCCCATGAGGTGGGTGCGGGCAGCGTCCCAACTGTCCATGCTGTACCCGAGCTGGAAGGTCTCGACAGTGGTGCGGGTGAATCCACGGTCGCGCAGGTAAGCCCGTGCGTGGGCGGCCTGGGGGGCCGTCATCAGCAGCGTATGGTAGTAGCTGATGGCTGAAGACAGGAGCGCCCGGAGTCGTTCCGCCTCGCTCTCGGTTTTGGCTTCTTGTGGTGATTGCTCGCGCAGCGTCACGTTGGCCTGACGCGCCAGCTCCTCCAGTGCGGTGCGGAAGTCATACCCGTTCATTTCCATGACGAAGTTGAAGATATCGCCGTCGCGCTGACACCCAAAGCAGTGCCAGCGCTGGTCATCGGGGAAAACGTAGAACGAGGGCGTTTTCTCCGTGTGGAAAGGACACAGCCCCTTGTAGTAGCGGCCCGACTTCTGAAGCCGCACGTGCCGTCCGATATACTCGGTGATGTCGAGCCGTTCCTTGATCTGATCGATGACGCTCATGTGGACCCTAGCGGAGTTCTGTCTCCCAATCGGTAACTTCGACCTGTGGCCACCTCTCCTCGATCCAATGGACAGCGTTCTCCAGCACAGCATAGGCGTGACCGGTCTCATTGGCAACGACCACAAGCGCGATATCGGACGACTGCCACACGTCGTGGTGATCGACCTCGGCGGCTGCAACCTCAAACTCCCGGCGGAGCTGCGCCAGCAATGGCTTGAGGCAGGAGCGCTTCTCCTTGAGCGAGGTCACGCCCGGCAGGTAGAGATGTACTGTGCAAGCAGCGACAATCATTCAGGTGCTCGTCATCGTGTCAGCCAGCCGCATCGGATAGGCACGCCCTGTCCACAACCCCGGTGGATCGGGCCAGTTGCGCAGATCCGGTGGATGGGGTAACGGGCCTGCGGGAACAAGGGACACCTCAGGGGGGCCATCGCCGGCGCGATGCCGGAGTCAAAGGATGGCTACGCCCGATGGCTCCGGCTCATGCCATCTGCAGAAGCGTGATCTACTCGGACTTGGCCTCGGATTCCTCGGCGAGCTCTGCTTCGCCCTTCTTGTCTTCGTCAGTCGCGACACCTTCCTTGAAGCCACGGATCCCTCGTCCCAGCTCCGCACCAATCTTGCCGATACGGCCGGGACCAAAGATCAGGATCGCGATCACCAGGATCAAAATCAGCTCGGGGACACCCAGATTGCGGAACGGCATATCAAACTCCTCCTCAAGTGAATTCCCGTCAGGTGAGCAGAGTGTAGCGGGCAACGGGAGAAAAGCAAGCGCCCTGAGCGCTCAGGGCGGGCGCGGGCATCTTCCGGGGAGGGGCCTGTCTGCGGTGCCTGGCACAGTGCCGCCGGTACAGCTTGTGCCTGCTCTGTCGCCCCTAGCGCCAAGTTGAGCTGATGTCTGGTGTTCGTAGTGACAACTCTTGTCGTTCAGGTGCCTCTGCCGGCAGAAAGCAGAACCGATGAACCGGCTACTACGAACCCACGCGGCTAACGCCTATCCCTGAGAGGGAGGAACGCCGTCGACGGCATTCAGCAGCACCCGCTTCAGGATGTCGTGAAACGGGATGCCGTACATGCCGAGGATGACTGAGAGGGCAACCTCCTGTTCCGGTGGGCCGAAGGAGGGGTTGCAGTTGGAGTCGATGATGTGGTAGCGTCCCGAGTGATCCACACGAATGTCGAATTTGCCATAGTCGGCCATCTTGACGATGGCAAACGCTTTGCGGACGATCTTCCTGAGCACGGGATCACTGATGCGTTTGTAATGGAAGACGTCTTCCCCGTGAGTGAGCCATTGGTCGGCAAAAGTCAGGTAGGTATAGCGGCTCTTGGGCTTGGTGAACACCTTCTCGGCCAGAAAGACCCGTTTCTTGGCATCCTGCAGGACGATCGCCGTGATCTCACGCCCACTGATGAACTCCTCGACCAGCACCGGCTGACGATAGGTGCTGATGAGGTAGCGCAATCGGCGCCGCAGATGCTTCACGTTCTCCGAGACCGCGTCGTCCGTGATCTCCACCGAGCCGTGGATGGCATTGAGCTTCCAGATGAGTGGGAACCGCAGCAGTGGATCCAACCGGTCCTCGGGCGTCGTGAAGAGCTGGAAGTAGGGCACGGGCACGCCGTGCTCCTGAAGAAGCTTCTTGATGACGAACTTGTTTGTGTCCAGCGAAAGGCCCAGGATTCCGGCCCCGGTGTAGGGCAGGCCGAGGAGCTCCAGGACGCCGGGAATGGCTGAGGCCAGGCTCTCCTCGCCCTTGACCGAGTCGACGAGATTGAGCACTACCTCCGGCAGATGCTCGCGGAGCCGCTCGGGCAGCTCGGAGTTGCCCGGATAGAGCCGAACGCCGACGCCGAGCTCTGCAAGGCAGTGGCCAATGCGGGCGGCGTCCAATTCGGCGTCTTTCTCGGTGATGTACTACTCTTC
>JAKJAE010000384.1 GCA_022707665.1 Chloroflexota bacterium | reverse complement strand
GTCGGGCACGGTCGATGTGGTAAAGCTTCGACAGATTGTCAGCACATATGGCGATGTCGGACATCTTTCCCTTCAGTTCTCAGTCGTCTGCCCCAAGATGACAGTCATCGGTTCTTGGTCTCGAAGCGCTCATCAGATGATGTCAGCGAAGCCGCGCTCGGTGCGGCGAAAGAAGAGGGCTCCCGAAACCAGCAGCAACACCGAAAGGGCAATTGAGATGCCAAGTAGCGGCAATGACAAGTAATCGCCAACGGCGTCAGTACCAAGGAGCGCCCAGCGGAAGCCCTCCACAACGCCGGTCATAGGATTAAGGTTCAGAAGCCACCGGTAGCGCTCGGGAATTAGGCTCGAACCATAGACAACGGGCGTCAAGTACATACCGATCTGGATCAGGAAGGGTACCAAGTACTGGACGTCACGGTAACGGACGTTGAGCGCAGAGAGCCACAGGCCAGCCCCCAGAGCCACCGCGGCCCCCAGAAGCAAGAAGGCGGGCAACAGTACGGCGTTCGGCGTGGGGCGTATCCCATAGAATAGCAGCAGGCCGATCAGCACCACAAAGGCGACAGCAAAATCCACCACACCTGACAGCACCCCACTTAGTGGGATGATCAGCCGCGGGAAGTAGACTTTGGTGATCAGGTGGCTGCTTGCCACCAGGCTGTTGGATGTGCGAGTGAAGGAGCCTGCGAAGTAGTTCCAGGGGAGGAGCGCGATATACGCGAAAAGCGGATATGGGACCTCCCCCGAGGGCACTTCTAGCAGACCTCCGAAGATCACGGTAAACACGGCAATACTCAGGAGCGGCTGGAACACGACCCACAAGACACCGAAAAACGTCTGTTTGTAGCGTACCTTCACGTCACGCCAGACGAGAAAATAGAGCAGTTCCCGATACTCCCAAACTTCATGGAGGCCGAGGCTGACCATGCTCCGCCTCGGTTCTATGATGATGGCATCTCTAACTTCAGACACATTCGGGACCATTTGACATTCTACCTCAAGCACGCACCGCTAACCAAATAAGTATGCATACACCTTCGGAATTGCCAGGAGCCTCACGCCGCGCATGAGGATCACTGGAATGCCCAGGCCTGCCACGAACAGGGCAACGTGGAGGAGTGGTGTGCCATACGGTCCTACCTGTACACCTTGCCACGACATTGCCAATAGGAGGTACAGCATAACCCGCATATGAAGCAGGAACACGCCATAGGCGTGCGCATTCAGCTTGGCCAGTAGTCTCGGCAGGGACGAACGAACTGAGTCCGAGCTGATGAACCAGAGCATGAGCAGGAGAGCGTACACACTACCACTTGCGGAATAGGGCAGCCCCAACCAGTCAACACCTGTGAGTTGCCGGACAGACTCAGTGAGGACAATGGTCAGTAGCAAGAAGGCCGCAGCGCCGAAGGCGAGCATCTTTCTGTGGCTACGGAGCCACGGTTCCACCGCATCTGGTCGCACTCGGATAACTATCCCCGTCGTGAAGTAGCACAGCCACATGAAGGGTAGGTACCGCTGTATCAGCACAGTCGCCACATAATAGGCGCCAGGTATCCGGTACAGAACCGGAACCGCCGGGGCAAGTACATCCAAGTACCATCTAGCCACAATGGTGCCCATCTGAATAAGCGCGGACCCGACAAGTAGCCATCGGCTCTGGGTTTCCGCCATTCGGATCACATATGGGGCCACCAAGTAGAACTGGCACAAAAGTGGTACGAAGTAGTACGGTCCATCGCCCTTGCCGGTGAGGATCCGTGTGGCGTACTCAGCGGGTTGGTAGCTGACGCCCTGGAGTGCGTCAACGGCGTAGAATATCGCAGACCAAAGCAAGTACGGAACCAATAGCGCGACAACTCGCTTGATCCCAATCGACCATCCAATCTTGAGATCTCTCCGCTGCATCGCGTAGCCGGCGAAGTATCCCGACACAAGCAGAAATGCGGGCACAGCCCAGAGCACAGCTTGGCGCGTGGAAATGCATATGTAGAACAGGATGCCCTCGGCCTGGTCATATGCCCATCTGGCCGCATGGCTCCAGACAACGGCCAGCGTGGCCAGCCCCATTAGCGCGTAGAGCCTCTTCGTCACTGATTCCCCTGATAGGTCCGCGCAACATCCATCACAACTCCCGCGAACATCGGCCCCACCGATGCGTTCGCAACCTCATTCGGATGCGAATCCTCCCCCTCCGGCCGATACTCGGCCCTCAACATATTCACCTCGGGGCTCGCCGGATCGTCCTCGGCCAACGCGTCGAAGAAGTCGAACGCGAAGACATTCAGATGTCCAGCCAGGTACGCGTCCGACGTGAGCCAATCCGCAAACGCCCGCGCCCGCGCCGCCGCCTCGGGCGTCGTCGCCGCAGGATGCAGCGGCGGCTGCGACATCACGACGAAGACCTTGTCCGGATGCGCATCCATCACGTCGCGGATCCCCAGATACCAGTCCTTGCGCTGCTGGAGCTCCTCGTCGCTCTCGATGTTGCTCGCAGGGAAGCAGGACTTGAACACGATCACCTCGTGCTGCAGTAACCCGCTCAGCGCGTTCAGGGGTAGGCCATAGGCGCGCTGGCTGAAGATCCGCGCCAGCCCGTCGGGATCGGTGTTGTCGCCCGGGATGGCGTAGCTGTATCCGGCTTCGGTTCCGTCAGGCCGCCTGAGCCCGGGCCAGTTGTAGTCATGGTCCCAGAAGTCGAACCCGGCCTCGGTGAAGAGCTCTCTCACACCACCCTGCTCGATCAGGGCGCGGCCCGTCGAATGGTGGAGAAAGATGACGTTGGTGTACTCGCCCCGGCTGCTGGCCTTGACCGCGGGACTGTCGATGAGCGGCATAATCAGGCGCTTGACGCGCCAGAGACCAAACGGAGCGCTGTGCCCAGTCGCCACGCGCACGCCTACATACCCCACCGCCACGACGCCAACGGCAAGGACCGCCCACACGACCTTCGACCGCAGCAGCTTCCCAATCCACGAATCAGGCTTCATCCGATGCTCCTCGTCCAGGGGATCCGGGGATCAACATAATGGTGGGCCACCAGGGGCGCCCCACTGCCCCTCAACGATCTCGGGCGTCGGCACACCCAGC
>JAKJAE010000383.1 GCA_022707665.1 Chloroflexota bacterium | reverse complement strand
ATCGCGCGGACCTCCTGGTGGGGGATGGTCGGGCCGATCCCAGATACCTGCACAGCCGTGTATCCGATATCTGCAATCTTGGCCATGCTCGACCGGAAATCATCAGTTGTCTTGCAGAACTCGCGAACAGTGTACAGTTGTGCTGCCAGTCTTGGGTGTGTCATCGGGTGTCTCCTCTAAGAGATCGCAACGTTGCTGCGTCCGCCAGGAATTGCTCCGGGCTGTCGTCGCGGACGAACTCGAGCAATGCAGTGTGATCGCGTCCGGTAGACGCGACAACTCCCAGGATCTTCCGCCACGCATCGGCCTGCGTGTCGAGCGGGACGCGTTGCCCAGCCTGCGAGGCCTGGACGTGTACGTTCTCCAGCCAGGGCAGGATGCTGTGCAGGCCCTCCAGATGCTCGACCAGTGACACCGCACTCTCGCGCATCTGCCAGTAGCAGCGAACGGCTGGATGGTTGACGTGAGTGAGCAGCCGGATCGCAGCCTCATCGGTGTCGGTCAGCGTGTTGCCGTGGTATTCGAAGGCGATGCGTAAGCCTTCAGCCTGCGCCAGCGCTGCGATCCGCCGGCTATCGGCGACCACGCTGTCCCAGGTTGCTCTGGTCGCTTCCGGGGACCCGACCGTGCCAGCCCAGACGCGGATCACAGGTGCGCCGAGCGCAACTGCGGTGGAGAGGATATCCTCAAAGCGCTCGGGGTCCTGGCCCACACGGTAATAGGAGCCGTACGAGGGGATCTCAAGGCCTTCATCGCGTGTCATTCTGCGGACGGTGTGAGCTGTGTCCACATCGCCGTGCGGCACGTGGACATCCCCGCCCCATTCGATGGCGTCGAGGTTGGCCTGACGCGCCAATGCGAGGATCGCTGGTGGCGTCAGTTTCCGAAATGTGACCGAGCACAGTCCTAGCCGTATCATCGCACCTCTCAAACTATGGTAGCGCAAGCCTGCGAAAAGGCGAACTCCTGACTCCTTGACGTGGCGCTAGAGGGCTTCTGATCTGCTTGGGGAAGTGATACAATCCGGAGCCAGGGACACTATGCTCGAGAAACCCAGTATCCCGGATGAGGCGCTTGTCAGCGCAGTGCAGACAGCGTTTGGCCTGCGTGTCACAGAGCTGACCTTTCTGCCCCTAGGCGCGGACCAGAATACGGCTGCCTACCGCGCCGAGGCTGACAGCCGGGCGTATTTCCTCAAGTTGCGGAGCGGTATCCTCCACGAGGCTTCAGTGACGTTGCCGCGCCTTATGAGCAACCGGGGAATCGAGCACCTTATCGTTCCGTTGGAGACCCTGGGTGGCCATCTTTGGGCTGAGCTCGACCCTTTCCGGCTCCTCCTCTATCCGTTCATCACGGGGTGCGATGGGTATGAAGTGGCGCTGTCTGACGATCAGTGGATCGACCTTGGTCGGACTATGCGACGTATCCACACAATGGCGCTCCCGGTGGACTTGCGACGCCAAATCAGATTGGAGCCGGCCGAGTCTCGTTGGGCCACTATCCTGAGGGATCTGCTTACCAGGCTCCCGACCGTGCCGAAGCCCGATGGGCTGGTGGCGGACCTGGTCCGGTTCCTGGAAGATCGCGAATGGGAGCTTCGCCATGCCATCGCGCGTACCCAGGCGTTGGCGCGGATGGTACCGACGGTGCAGACCGAAAACGCCCTGTGTCACAGCGATCTCCACGCGGGCAATGTGCTAATTGAGCCGGATGGCGGGTTCTACATTGTGGACTGGGATGAGCCGGTCCTTGCGCCAAAGGAACGGGACCTGATGTTCATTGGTGGGGGCTACTGGGGTGACTGCCAACTGCCACAGGCAGAGGCTCTGTTCTACCGTGGGTATGGTACGACGGACGTCGATCTGCGCGCGTTGGCCAGCTATCGCTACACACGAGCCGTGGAGGATATCGCGCTCTTCTGTGAAGCCATTCTCGATCCGGGTACGGGCCAGTCAGATCGGGAACAGTCGTTCGTGTACCTCAGGTCGGCTTTCGAACCCGGCGGCGCGCTCGATGCCGCTCGTGCGGCGGATCGTCAGGCGGGTGTGTTTTGATCAGGTCCGTGGACCAGTGCTCAGTTAAGTTGGTTCGTAGGTGCCGACTCATCAATCCTGGGGCCACCTGCTGAAGCAGTGGAACGATTGAGGTCATACCTACAAACTCCTAATCCTCGAATCAGCCTAACCAGGCACAAGCGAAGACGGCGACTGTATCGATTGCTATACAGCCTGTGCCATGCGGGGGTCGGTTAGTTTGACAATCCTAACTAAATCGACTATTATGGTTGAGTGCGCGTTAGGAAACCCGTCAGCTCGTGGATTGAGAGGTTGTGCCGTGCTCTGCGTCGTCGAGTGCTGGCCCGTACTACGCGGCGGCGCAATGGTCCGCCGGGTTGGGCGACAGTCAGGATTGTCCTTCTGATCCTTATCGCAGGGCCTGTCCACCTCTCTCTTGCTGCTCCCACCTCGCCAGCTTCACCCTCAAGCACCACGTCCGGCCCGACCTTCTTGACACAGAGTTTTCGCACAAACGTGAATGAGTACGTTCTGGGACGCGTGCCGCTCTACGGCAGATTCGAGTTGGCGTTTCAGATTGGTAGTTCCGTCGCGACGAATCCCTATTTCCCTTTCGATGCTGACCCGCCGCCTGGCATCGAGGCAGGGACCGGGATCAGTGTAGATGCCTTGCTCCTGGCACCCGGCGAGACCGATTGGGCGAGGGCAAGAACCGTGCCGTGTTTTGTCTATCAGCCCGTGAGGGAAGTGGGCGCCGGCGCGAGCGCGGCTCTGTTGCCGACCGGTGAGCCTGACTGGCGGTGCCGTTTTGCCCCCGTGGCGCTACCGCGTTCGTGCGACCGATGCGAGCGGCACGGCGGAGAGCGCTGAAGAGCAATTCGACTCCGCCCCTTCTGCCAGCAAGGGGTATGTCCGCGTCAGCGACCGCGATCCACGTTTCTTCGAGACCTCGGACGGGACGCCGTTCGTCACGCCGCTTATCAATGTGGAACAGGGCAGCCCGTTCAACACGCTGGCATCCATTCGCGAGACGATCCCGCTGATGGGTGACGGTGGGATCCGCTTTCTGCGTTGGTTCCCGAC
>JAKJAE010000382.1:2857-3140 GCA_022707665.1 Chloroflexota bacterium | reverse complement strand
GGCGAAATTGCACCAGTCCACGCATGAGGTTGTGCTCTGGATAACGGACCTTGAAGTAGACATCGCCCCGCAAGTAGTCGGTGAAGAAACGTAGCCCCATTTCGAAGGCAAGCACACGCACGGAGTTGTACAACTGGGCATAGTCCTCGTCGCTGTAGAACTCTTTGACTTCAGGGAGATAGCCTCGGAGGATACTCTCGCAGAGGTCCAGCTCGAACGTGACCGCATCGAGATCCTGCGCATCCTCACCCAGGGGGTTACAGCACGATCGAAGGCAATCGCC
>JAKJAE010000382.1:0-2847 GCA_022707665.1 Chloroflexota bacterium | reverse complement strand
ATCGTACTGCACCAGCCCGGGTTTCACCGTGTCCAGGTCGATGATGCTGACGGCGAGGCCGGTGTCATCGTCGATCATGATGTTGTCGATCTTGGGGTCCCCGTGGATCGGGCGCTCACGCAGACGACCTGCTGCACAGGCGTTCTGAAGGACGGGAGCCCAATCACGCCGTTGGGCAACGAACGCCATGCCGTAGCGAATCTCAGGGGTGTTCGTGTCCCGCGCCGGCTCACGAACACCGCTGTCGTACAGACCCAGGTAGTGCGGGATGATATGGAACCCGGGCAGCGTATCGTGCAAGACCGCTACATCGAGATCACTGATCTGACGCTGAAACGTGCCCAGGGCAAATCCAGCCTCTCCAGCGTGGTGTGCGTCGTTGATCTTGGGATAGGTCCGGGCCCCCTCGATGAACGTGATCGCGCGCCAGAAGTCACCCTGGTCGTCAATTACGTAATCCTTACCATCCTGGGCCGGAACAACGCCGGGGAGCTCCCAACGTCGTGAACCCGTCCCATCGGTCCTGGCCGCGACATGCTCCATGACCGCCCTCAGATTGGCCATAATCAGCTCGGGGTGAGGGAACACATTCTGGTTGATGCGTTGCAGGACGAACTTACCCCCATCGTGAAGCTGCACGAGGTAGGTATCATTGATGTTGCCAGCGCCCAACGGCTCGGTGCTTTCAACTGGAGTGCCGTTCTTGGGTCTGAACTGAGCTGCGATCGCCGCGATGTTGATCAAGGGTGTCTCTCCTGATTCCAGAGGGTTGGATCTAGCCCGCGCCCTGGATTTTGGCCCAGGTGTCGCGGAGTGCGATCGTGCGATTGAAGATCAGGCTATCAGACCTCGAGTCCAGATCGGTGCAGAAGTAACCCTCGCGCATGAACTGGAAGCGATCTCCGGGCTGCGTCGTGGCCAGGGTTGACTCGACCTTACAGCCCACGACTACCTGCAGCGAATCTGGATTGAGGTTGTCGAGGAAACTTCGCTCCTCGGCGCTGCCCTCTTCAGTGGCCTTCTCCGGGTCCTCATCCCTGAAGAGCCGGTCATAGAGCCGGACTTCGGCGTCGAGGGCATGGACGGCAGAGACCCAGTGGATTGTCCCCCGGACCTTCCTTCCATCGGGCGCTTCTCCGCCCCGCGACGCGGGGTCATAGGTGCAGTGGATCTCCACCACCCGACCAGCTTCGTCCTTGACCACGCTGCTATAGGTCACCAGGTAAGCATTCTTCAGACGCACTTCGCGACCCGGCGCCAGCCGGTAGTACTTGGCAGGCGGATCCTCCATGAAATCCTCGCGCTCGATGTAGAGTTCGCGTGAGAAGGGGATCAGACGATTACCCATCTCCGGATGCTGCGGATGGTTTTCGGCCTCCAACCACTCGACCTGACCCTCGGGGTAGTTGTCGACCACAACCTTGACCGGGTCGAGAACGGCCATCACACGCGGAGCATGTTCGTTCAGGTCCTCACGAACGCAGTGCTCCAACAGTGCGACATCGACGACACTGGCAGAGGTTGAGACACCAATGCGATCACAGAAGTCGTTGATTGCAGCAGCGGTGTAGCCGCGGCGGCGCATCCCGGCAATCGTCGGCATGCGAGGATCATCCCATCCGTTGACGTAGCCGCCCTGGACAAGCTGAAGCAGCTTACGCTTGCTCAGAACCGTGTAGGTCATGAAAAGGCGAGCGAACTCGAGCTGTTGGGGGTGGTAGATGCCCAACTCGTCGAGGAACCAGTCATAGAGGGGGCGATGGTCACGGTATCCGAGATCGCACAACGAGTGCGTGATTCCCTCGATGGAGTCCTCCAGACCGTGCGCCCAGTCGTACATCGGGTAGATGCACCACGCATCCCCCTGACGGTGGTGCGACTGATGCAGAATTCGATACATCACCGGATCGCGCAGGTTGAGGTTGGGCGAGGTCATATCGATCTTGGCCCGCAACACACGGGATCCCTCGGGAAATTCCCCCGCCCGCATACGATGAAACAGATCGAGGTTTTCCTCCACTGACCGGTCGCGATAAGGGCTGTTCTTGCCGGGATCGGTCAGCGTTCCACGATACTCACGGATCTGCTCAGGGCTCAAGTCATCCACATAGGCGCGCCCCTTTTCGATCAACTGCACGGCCCACGCGAACATCTGCTCGAAGTAGTCCGAGCCAAACAGCACCGTGTCGCCGAAGTCCCAGCCAAGCCAGCGAACATCGGCCACGATCCCGTCAACGTATTCCTCTTCTTCCTTGACCGGGTTGGTGTCATCGAAGCGCAGGTTGAACTTGCCACCAAAGTCACGCGCAACGCCTGCATCGATGGCCAGAGCCTTGGCGTGACCGATATGCAGATAGCCATTGGGCTCGGGCGGGAAGCGGGTATGAACACGGCGGTTAAACCGTCCCGACTTGGTATCCTCCACCACGGCGACGCGGATGAAATCCGTCGCCAGGGCGTCCAACTCCTCATCCGTCAGATTGACCTCGTCGCCGAGATCCCACACTTTGTCATCCATAGGGGCACACTCCTTCAGTCTTGGGTTCCAAGTGTACCCGGAGTGATTGCGAGAGCAAATGTCTCACGGATCCGCACAGCAGTCAGGACAGAGCGTATGGGGAAAGACGAAATTAGCATGCGCCCGGGGCTCCGTCGCCTATTCCATAGTCCGGTAGATCACGACATCGTTCTGGTCATAGACAGCGGGATACATCTCACGGAACTTCTCGAGACCATCTTCCGGGTAGCGCTGACGCTCGGTCGGGCCGACATAGATGTAGGCAACGTCGTAGCGGCTGAGGATCTCCTTCACCAGCTCGCGATCGAGCGTGGTGAAGAGGAGTGTCA
>JAKJAE010000381.1:2761-3152 GCA_022707665.1 Chloroflexota bacterium | reverse complement strand
CATACAGGAGAGCCAGAACCGATGAGGGAGGGCGTGCGAGCCACCAGAGCTCGGTGTCGCCCGAACGCAGTAGGAAGAGCGAGGCAACCCAAAGCACGAGCGAGGCGATGCCATTCAGAGCTGTGGCCCAGATCACCCGCTCCTCATCTGCACCGGAGACAAGTCGCGCCACGAACCAGATCACGTCAAACACAGCCCACATTGTGAGCAACATGAGCAGTGAACCTGACGCAAGCCCCAGCCATACGACAGTCAACGCAATGACAAGGAGCATGCCGGCGAGGGGAATATCTTCTCTGCGCTCAGACACCGTCAACCACAGGATGCCAGCGCCCGCAACCAGGATGAGCAACACGCACCACCATACTGCGGATTGGATGTCGAGCACGAG
>JAKJAE010000381.1:0-2751 GCA_022707665.1 Chloroflexota bacterium | reverse complement strand
CAGACGGAGAGCACCCAGCGAGCAGTGGCGGGCGACAGCGCCCACACCAGAGCCATTGCCGTGACCCAGACGGCGGAGAGTGGTTTGCGCAACGCACGCAGACGGGAGACTGCGCTTGCGGCCAACAGCAGCAGCCCTCCCCCCGATCCAAGGTAGAGAAGAAGCGGGTAGTAGTAACTCATCGCAGTCCCAAGCGGTGATTCTAGCATAGAAGGCACCTGCGACAAGCCGGGCTTCACCGTCGCGGCCACAGCAACAGCGTCAGAGGAGCATCGTAGACCCTGAAGCTCTCGTCGAGGTGCGGCAAGCGTACTGCCCAGCGTGTTCCGCAGATCTGCGCTACCGTGAGTCCCACATCGAGACCGGCATCTCGAAGCGGATCGTCGGAAAACGCGACGGGACCGATGCGCGGGCATCGGGTATAGACCTCAACGCTTCTGCCGTGCAGACTGCCGGCGTACCACTCAAGCGTCTCAGGGAACCTTAGCGGCCATCGCGCAAGGGCCCCATAGCCACGGCGACTCGCGATCACGAGGACATCCGCCTGAGCTGACAGATCCGAGAGCGCCGACGACTTCTGAGTAGACTCGTCGTCGTAGAGTGGTGCCGTGCGCTGCACGAACTGCGAGACATCCCCTGCCGGCAGTGGGACTGGAAGAGGATGATCCCACGCCTCGATCCCGATGATCGAGCCCGGCTCAAGCCGCTCATAGAGGCGTTCTGAGGCAACTATCCAAGGATGCGGTTGGCCGTAGACGCCGATCTGGGCGAGACCTGCAATGCTCGTTGTGAGAGCGGTCAGCACTCCCAGAAGGGCGCCGGCGAACCTCCTTTGCCCCCACAGCCAGATGATACCGTAGGCAGCCCACGCAGCCCAGACTGGGTAAAGCGGAAGCATATAGCGCGGGAACTTGGTGCCCACGCCTCCCACAATGCACAGGTAGACCAGGGCCCAACTCCACGCGGGTACAGCGACGGCTCGTCTCAGCCCACCGAGTCGTTTGATCGCGATCAGCAATCCGAGGGCACCCGACAGGGTCGCCAGCGCGCCCAAGCCCCAGAGGCCCATTTGGACGATCGGATAAACGTAAGGGAGGGTGCCCGAATACTGCATTGTGTACGGCAGCTCGTAGTGTCCCGCCGCCATCAGGCTCTGTTGCAGCGGCCCGCGCCAACACAGGCGCGGTGTCAGCAACGACCACGGGGACGCGACCAGAAACGCACACGCGGCACCAAGCCCCACCCGTGGCAAGCGTGGAGACATAGCTCCACCACTGGAAACACCTCTGGGCGCCCCACCGACGAGCGCCGTGATTAGCAACGGGACAAACACGATGACCAGGGTGAGTTTGCATGCCAGAGCAAGCCCTCCCAACATCCCCGCGAGCTCCCAGCGTCGCCGTTGGGCGGCCAGGATAGCCCCGCTGGCAAGCGTCATACCAAGAGGATCAACCGTGTAGAAGTGTGCCTGCTGAATCAATAGCGGCGAGAACGCTGCAACGGTCGCGGCCAGGAGTCCGCCTATGCTCCCGGCAAGCTGTCGCCCCAGGCGGCCAGCCACAGCTACTCCCACAACGCCAACGAGCCCAGACAGAAGCCGTGCAGCATAGAGAGGGTCGTGCCCCGGTGCAGCTCGGACCAACACCTGGGCCAACGTGATGGGAAGATGTCCGTAGGGGAAGTCAGGAGCGTAAGCACAGACATTGGCACCAAGGGGTACCGAGGCCGCAACACCGAGAACATAGCGCTCGTCTGGATGAGCAGCGATTCCACCATCCCAGTCGGGAGCCAGGAGGCGGAGCCTGGCAGCGACCAGGAGCAGCACCAGCCAGGCCGCCCGAGTGGCTGTTGTTCGGCTCAGTCCGAGTCTTCGTCCACGATACACGACCGGGTCCCTCACAAGGTCCTGCTTTCACACCATTTCGTAGTTGACAGCAAGGTCACTTACGTCTATAATATCAACGTTATTTCGAAGGAAATGAGCCGAGGTTGATATGGTACGGATGTCAATGTACAGCAGGATGCGTGTGATGCCAGCCGCCGGCCTGGCACCCGTTCCTTATCGTAGTGCGCCTCGGAGAAGGTTAGAATAGTCTAACAAAGTTACAACGGCCGTGGCGACTGCTCTCCCCACGGCCGTTTTTCTTTGTCCAAGTGCGCAACCAGGCCGTGGGAAACCCACGGCCTGGTTGCTTTTCCAGGAGAATCCGGATCTGCTGTGCGCTTGGAGGAAGAGATGATCAAGAGAGAAAGCGGATTGACTACACCTGATGCTAAGCCCGAGTTTGTGTTTCTGGCATCTGTCCCGGATGTACCAGAGCTCGTATTTCGCGGATTTCGAGGTAGCGAGGACTTCCCAGCTATGCACGCGGTCATCGAGGCAAGCAAGAAGGCCGACGGCCGGGACCACTCGGAATCTCTCGAAGACCTGATCCGCAACTATGCGCATCTGATGAACTCGGATCCCGCCCTAGACATGGTCTTCGCCGAGATCGAGGACAACGTCGTTGGATATGGACGGGTGTGGTGGAGGAAAGAGTTCGACGGGTCTCATATCTATAGTCACCTGGCCTTCCTCAAACCCGCATGGCGCGGGATGGGCATTCGGGAGGCCATGGTTCGACATAACGAGGCCCGCTTGCATGCGATCGCTGCAGCGCATCTGGGGGAAACACCGAAATCCTTTGAGTCGTGGGCCAGCCAGCACGAGACTGACTGGACTGCCATACTCGAAGGTGAAGGGTACTCAGC
>JAKJAE010000380.1 GCA_022707665.1 Chloroflexota bacterium | reverse complement strand
GAGGTAGTGGTCGTTGGCGCAGCGCCAGACGAAGTTGGCAGCCCTGGGGTGTTTGATCAGGCGACCATCCGCATAGGTCATGTAGCGTGGCTCGGTCCAGGTACGCCCGCCATCGCGGCTATAGGCCTCCACCGGATGTCCGTCGATGGTGCGGTAGACGACGTAGAAGCTGCCGTCACTGAGCACCACGTAGCTCTGCTCCTCAGCGATGGGGCCACCACCAGGTGGCGTTCTCAGACCTATCTCGCCTTCGGGTAGCGTCTCCCAGACAATCGTACCGGGATCGTCAACGCTGAGGAGGTTCGGGCTGTGGAGGAGGACACCCTCAGAGCGCGTGAAGAACCCCTCGCCAAAGCCGCCCACTTTGTGCAGGGGCACATAGGCACTGCCGGCGTGGACAAATGGCTTGCCCACGTTCCAGAAGAACTTGAGCTCGCCTCCATAGGGGTTCTGACGGTCGATTTCCATCGTGCGCATCGGGACGTCATAGCGCTCGGTGGACCAAGTTAGCCCCCCGTCGTCGGAGATTCTGTAGACGAAGTGACCCAGCGAGTCGACACGCCGGCAGACCCCATCGGGATAGGCGGGCCGATCGGCGAGTACCTCACGGACGTTGTCGGTATTGTGGTTGTAGAAGACGAAGATCCGCCCCGCAGCGCGACTCCCTTCCGGCACCTTGAGCAGCACAGCGTAGGATGCTTCAGGCCCTGACGCAGGTTCGACATCAACAGGTGTTGACCACGTTTGTCCCCTATCGGTGCTGCGCATCGTGATGACGTGCTGCCCTCCCTGACCTTCGTGGCCGGCACCGGTCGTCACGACGCACAGCCACGCCCCATCGTCGGTTGTGACGATGTAGGGTTGGTCGCTGTAGGTCTCTGTAGGGATCCTGAGGCCGTGCCTGATGTTCCGCCAGTCGTCTGTCTTCATCCTTACGCCCTTTTCTGGCTTCGTTACCGTACCCGTGGTGTACCGAACCGATGATACGGGCCGAACCTGGTATGTCAACTGACAGCTCTGATGTGCAGACGGTTGACACGAGGCCACAACAAGGGTATGAAAGGGTATGCGGTGGTCCGCTGCTGAGGCACCTGCACCCTTCGCAGCCGCGCGCGAAGACTTTCCTGCCAAGTGAGGACAAGCCTATGTCGACACACATTGCCGAAGCCAGAGTGATCTTGTCAGGTAGCTTCGATGACTTGCGGTCACGCCACGTGCGCCTCCTGCAGGAGGCTGCCCGCCTTGGCCCTGTGCACGTGCTGCTCTGGTCCGATGATGTGGTGCGCGCCTTGACGGGGGAGTCCCCGCGTTTCGGTCAAGATGAACGCACCTATCTGTTGCAGGCTGTGCGCTACGTGGCTGCTCTGACGCTCATCACCGATCTGCCATCACCCGACCAGCTTCCTGAGGTTGCGACCCCGGCCTCCGACAGCATCTGGGTGATGCTCGAAGGCGAAGACAACGCTGACCGGCGAGCCTATTGCCACCGTGTTGGGCTCGACTGCCACGTGATCCCCGAAGCATCCCTCGACGGGTTTCCACACTCTGGGCCTGATCGGTGGCTTGCGCCCAGCCCACGGCCGAAGGTGATCGTCACCGGATGTTATGACTGGCTCCATTCGGGACACGTTCGCTTCTTCGAGGAGGTCTCGGAGCTGGGCGATCTGTACGTAGCCGTGGGGAACGACGCGAACGTACGCGCCCTCAAAGGTGAGGGCCACCCGATGCAGACTCAGGACGAACGCCGGTACATGGTCCAGTCGATCCGCTACGTGACACAGGCCGTAGTCACGAAGGGAATGGGTTGGATGGACGCCGCACCGAACATCGATGAGATCCGGCCCGACATCTACGCAGTAAACGAGGATGGCGACGTGCCGGAGAAGGCTGCTTTCTGTGTCGAGAACGGCCTCCAGTACGTCGTTCTCAAGCGCGAACCCAAGGAGGGACTGCGGCGTCGCTCGAGCACGGACTTGCGCGGGTTCTGAGGACGGAGCCCATGTTTGGCGGCTGGCCTGGCTGCGCTGCGCATCCACGGAGTCGTGCGTTTTCCACGCGGCGGAACCTCAGTAGAATCAAGGTGAGTACCAGGTCGCTGGCAGGGGGCTGAGTTCGCAGACCAGGCGCCGCTGCAAGCCCTGAGCGCTCGTGGCCGTTCACTCCGCGGGCATGCCTGTCCAGCACGCCCCTCATCAGTAGAGGTGGACCAGCGTGAACATCGGTTCGGTGCGGAGGAGGCAGTCGTGTTAGCCCCAGCTACCGTGTTGCAGAACCGGTACCACATCCTCAGACAGATCGGCGGCGGTGGCATGGGCACGGTCTATCTGGCTGAAGATTCGCGGCTGCAGGCACGCCGGTGTGCTGTCAAGGAGATGTCGCCCGAGGCGCTGGCTCCCCAGGATCGCGACTGGTCCGTTGAGGTTTTCAGACAGGAGGCGCAGCTCCTCGCTCAACTGCACCATCCCGGACTTGCGCCGGTGACCGACTTCTTTGAGGAGTTCGGGAACTGGTACCTCGTCATGGATTACGTTGAGGGCGAGACCCTTCAGAGGCGCCTCGCTGCCACGCCGGGCGGCCGATTCGCTCTGCCGGAGGCTCTCCGCATCGCACTTGAGATTCTGGACGTGCTGGCGTTTTTGCATGGCCAACCCACGCAGGTCGTCTTCAGAGACCTCAAACCGAGCAACGTGATGCTCACGCCCGAGGGCCAGGTCAAGTTGATCGACTTTGGCATTGCTCGGTTCTTCAAACCGGGTCAGGCTCAGGACACAGCTCTGCTGGGAACGCCGGGGTATGCTGCTCCCGAGCAGTATGGCGGCCTGGGCCAGAGCGATGCGCGGACCGATGTCTATAGTATGGGCGTGCTCCTTAACCAGATGGTCACGGGGTTTGATCCGGTGACTGCCGTGAGCCCGTTCCCCTTGCCCAACCCGCGTGCCACGATGCCCGAGATCCCCCCGGCCATTGCCGGAGTCATTGTGCGGGCGACGCAGATGCGACCCGAACTGCGCTTCGCGAGCGCTACTGAAATGCGTCAGGCTCTGTTTGAGACCACGCGGCCTGCGAATGCCGGCATGGCAGTTCCCGCCCGGAGACACGATGCCACACTTGTGATGCCGCAGTCCTCTGCTCCGCTCCCGACGGTGAAGCGT
>JAKJAE010000037.1:13343-13663 GCA_022707665.1 Chloroflexota bacterium | reverse complement strand
TACCCGCTCTGCTGTCCGTTCCCATGAGAAGCGCGTCAGGTTGGCAAACCCCCCGTCCACCAGGCGTTGACGTAACGCCGCATCCTCCAGCAATTTGCGCAGGCCCTGCGCTATGGCATCCGTGTCCTTGGGATCCACCAGCAGTCCTCCCTCCCCTGCGACCTCGGGCAGGCTCGAGGTGGTGCCCGTGAGCAGCGGCGTGCCGCACGCCTGGGCCTCCAGAATTGGGAAGCCAAAGCCCTCGTAGAGGGAGGGATAGGCAAAGAGCCGTGCGCCGGAGATGAGCGCCGCCTTGTCCTCAGGGGCGATATAGCCGGGGA
>JAKJAE010000037.1:0-13333 GCA_022707665.1 Chloroflexota bacterium | reverse complement strand
CTGAGGTTCAGCGCCCTGGCGCCGGCGACAATTGGCTTGGCGAGCCAGCCGGTCGGGCCGGCGAGGACCAGGGTGAGGTGGGGATAGTCCAGCGCGATGGCGCTGAAGGCTTCGATGAGCCGGGCGAGGTTCTTGCGGGGCTGGATGCGGCCCAGGAAGAGGATGTACTCCCCCGGTATCCCATACCGGCGCCGTACCCGTGCGAGTGCCACAGGGTCCCGAATGGGGGCCAGATCGGGCTCGTACCCCGGGTAGAGGACGGTGATCTTCTCCGTGGGGGTTCCGTAGGCCTCAACGATGCTCTGGCGTGTCGCCGTGGAGTCTGCCAGGATGTGCGTCGCCGTCTGGACGTTCCATCGCGTGCTCAGCTCCAGATAACGGCGCTGTGCGGCAGGGTGTGCTTCGGGGAAGGCCCGGTAGCCCATGTCATGCACCGTAACGAGAGTGCGTCGTGGACGGATCAACGGCAGCACGTGAGCCGGCACGAACAGCAGGTCCGGTGGCGTGCAGAGCATCTCCCACGACAGACGCACGTGCGTCCAGAGCCGTGGAAAGGGGATGACGCGGTCCTCAGCGCCCGACCAGGGCGGCGCTGCGTCGCTGGCCCCGGTGTGTTGGGAGAGCGGTTCGCGGAGATACAGGCGGACCGTATGGCGGTCGCGCAGCAGGGGAACAAGCGCACGGATCAGGTGGTAAGAGTAGGCTTCTGTTCCAGTCGGCGCGCAACTCAGCGCACGACTCGCATCGATGCCTATCACTGCAGCGGAAGTGTTGGGGCCCACCACGTACCCCGTCAGCCCTTTACGGGATTACGACTTCGACCAGTGGGACGGGGGCGAGGATGAGGATGAAGATCAGCACCAGTATCCACCCCAGGCGTCTACGTTTCGGGTCGAGCGGGGTCACATCGTTCAGGGGCTGTGGGTGACGCGCTCCCATCAGCATGCCCAGACCACCCCACACCAGCCACGTCGTGCCTGCCTGGTTCCCGACAAACGTGAGGAGCAGTCCCCATGCGAAGATCACGCCAATGAAGGTGCGTGCGAGTGACCACGCTTTCTGCCCCCACATCGCATAGGCCACGTGCCCTCCATCGAACTGACCGATGGGAAAGAGATTCAGAGCGGTGACCAGGAGCCCGGCCCATGCGGCGAAGGCGATCGATCCCCCGGGACTGGGTGGAGACAGCCAGACGTCCTCTCCGGTCTGCCGGTCAGGCAAGATACGCCCGAACACCGCATACTTGGCCGCCAGATAGAGGATCGAGTTGCCTTCCTGGGTTACGGCAGCCGGTTCTCCAGGGGGAAGTCCCATCAGCTCCTGCGGTGTTCCGGTTGTTGAGAAGGCGAGCCCAAGGACAAGGAGTGGCACCGCGACCACCAATCCCCCCAGCGGCCCGGCAATCCCAATATCGAACAGCGCCTTGCGGCTCCGCATCGGTCCCCGTTGCACGATGACCGCTCCCATCGTGCCAAGGATACTCAGCGGGAGGGGGACGAAATAGGGTAAGCTCGTCGGCGATCCATAACGACGTCCCACGAAGTAATGGCTGAGCTCGTGTGCGGTCAGGATGCCCATGATCGTGACCGCAAAAGGCCAGCCACGCCAGATCTCCAGAGGATGGGCGATCACGTCGACATTTTCGCGGAGAGCCCCCAGAAAGAGGACCGACAGCACGGTCAGCACGAAGAGCAGGACGTTGACCCATGCCTTCCCAACCCGACCATCGACGACGACAGGCACTGCGCGGACGACATACAGTCCGTCTTCCTGGGTAAGGATGGGCGTGTAGCCGACGTGGTGGAACCGCTCGACCATCGCGTCGAAGATCGCGTCCTGATCTCCTGAAGCAAGTCGTCCGCCAAAGCGGACCATCGGGCGCTCCTTGTTGTCCAGGAGCGTGATGTCTTCAACGGTGAAGAGGCCGATGAGCGCTGCCTGGAGTTGGCGGGTGATGGTCGTGTCCTGGTCTGGTAGGTAGCTTGCCGTTGACATAGCGAGAGTATAACACAGAGCCTCTGGGAGACCAGAGGCTCTGTGTCGGTGATCCGATGTGCGAGGCGCGAAACCGACTACTTGACCTCGACCTTGGCGCCAGCCTCTTCGAGCTTGGCCTTGGCATTCTCGGCAACTTCCTTGCTCACTGCCTCCAGCACCTTGGCGGGTGCGCTCTCGACCAGGTCCTTGGCTTCCTTCAGGCCCAGGTTGGTCAGCTCACGGACGACCTTGATGACGTTGATCTTCTTCTCGCCAGCGGCCTTCAGGATGACGTCGAACTCGGTCTGCTCTTCGACTTCCTCGACCTCAGCCACGGGGGCTGCGGCGGGCATAGCGCCCATCATCGCGACGGGAGCAGCCGCACTCACGCCCAGCTTGGTCTCGAGCGCCTTGACCAGTTCCGATGCCTCGATCAGCGTAAGCGCGCTGATTTCCTCTACCAGTTTCTGCAGATCTGCCATTGTTGTGAAACCTCCCTTTTTGTTTCGTGACCCCACTCCTATCGAGGGGCGTATCACGATAGTATGTCGGTCCAGTAAGCTGTGTGTCTGAACGGCCCCACTCCCCTGGGTTGCTTTGCCTGATGTCTTCTAGGCAGCGGCCTCTGCATCAGCGGATGCGCCACCGGCGCCTTCCAGCTTGTCCACATAGGCCTTGACGACGTTGAGCACCTGGCGGATACCGCCAGCGACCACGCCCACAACCTGCGACGCAGGAGCGTTGATGGCGCGTAATACCTGGGCGAGCAGCTCCTCGCGGGTCGGCAGTGTGGCAACCGTTGCCGCATCAGCCGCACCGAAGATGCGTCCTTCGATCATGCCGCCCTTGACGACGAATCGATTCTCATCGAAGCCCTGTTCGACCTCACGGAACATCTTTGCAACCGAGGGCACATCCTTGTGGCAGAATGCGACGATCGTCGGTCCGGTCAGGAGCGCTTTGGGGGCGGTGACCCCTCTCTCCTCGAGCAACAGTTCGAACAAGGTGTTTGTCACGACGAACATCTCGGCGTCCTGTTCGCGTGTCCTGCGGCGGAGATCCTGAAGCTGCGCAACATTCAGCGCAGTGTACTCAGCCATCATGAACCCGCTGCTCTCTGCCATTTGCTGGCGATACACATCCAGCAACTCTTCTTTACGAGCGCGTGAAATAGCCAATCTTATTCACCTCCTTATCAGATGCTCTATCTGCCTTGTTTCGACCCGCAAGGTGTGCCACAGGCACAAAAAAGAGTCCTTGCGCCTTCCGACGCAAGGACTCAGGAAAGGTGGTCAAGGCACATGATGTGCTCAAGACAGTGGAAGCTTCCCCGGATCCTGCCTCGGCGGGCATGATTAAGCACTTGCGACCAGTTGCTACGCGCGTGCGCCAGCTGTCTTCGGCGGACAGGTAAAGATTATACTACAAATGTGCAGCTTGTCAGGCAGATTCCATCTCCAGCGCTTCGGCTGGATCTACCTTGACGCCAGGACCCATCGTGGGAGCCAGCGTTACGTGGCGGATGAACAGGCCCTTGGCCGCGGCCGGACGTGCACGGCGAATCGTGCTCATCACAGCGGCCATGTTGCCGATCAACTGCTCATCGGAGAAGCTAACCTTGCCAATGGGGCAGTGGATGTTACCACTGCGGTCGAGGCGATACTCGACACGACCGGCCTTGGCCTCATCGACAACACGTGCCACATCGTCTTCAGGGACGACGGTACCCGTCTTGGGCGTGGGCATCAAGCCACGGGGACCCAGGACACGACCGAGGCGACCAACGTGGCGCATCATATCCGGGACGGCGATGGCGACGTCAAAGTCGGTCCAGCCGCCGAGGATCTTCTGGATGCCCTCATCGTCGCTGATGATGTAGTCGGCGCCTGCCTCCTGTGCTGCCCGCGCGGCCTCGCCGGCTGCAAACACCAGGACACGCACAGACTTGCCCAGGCCGTTGGGGAGGCGAACGACGCCACGAATGGCCTGGTCTGCACGGCGCGGATCCAACGTGGTGCGCATGTGCAGTTCAACGGTACCATCGAAGGTGGAGTAGCTGACGGCCTTGACCAGCTCCACAGCATCCTTGACGTTGTAGATGCGCTTGTCATCCACCTTGCTTGCGGCTGCTGCGTACTTCTTTCCTACTTTTCCCATTCTAAACTCCTTGTGGTCCTAACGGGTTACCCCTCCCACTGAACTAGAGAGGAGGCCGAGAGTTCAGTCCCGGACTCGGATCCCCATACTGCGAGCGGTGCCCATGACCTGCAACTCAGCACCCTCGATGTCGATCGCGTTCAGGTCACGCATCTTCATCTCGGCAATCTCGCGCAATTGCTGCTTCGTGATGCTACCGACCCGATCGCGGTTGGGCTCTGCCGACCCCTTGGGCACATTCGCCGCCTTGCGCAGTAGGTCTGCGGTTGGGGGCGTGCCGAGCTCGAAGGTGAACGACGAGTCCTGGTAGATCGTGATCTCCGCCGGGATGATATTCCCGGCCAGGTGCGCGGTCCGGGCGTTATACTCCTTGCAGAAGCCCATCAGGTTGATGCCGTGCTGAGCCAGTGCCGGGCCAATGGGCGGCGCTGGATTTGCCTTACCGGCATTGATCTGCAACTTCACAACTGCCTTTACCTTTTTCTTTGCCATATCCTCAACACTCCCTGGATCTGGGCCACCTCAGGTCTCACGCACTATGCCACGCGTGCCACCCTACCCAGTGGTTACCATTCTAGCTTTCTGATCTTACGCCTTCTCCACCTGGAGGAAATCGAGTTCCACCGGTGTCTCGCGTCCAAAGAATGAGACGAGGACCCGAACCTTCGTCCGCTCCTCATCGATGTCATCGACCACGCCAATGAAGTCGGCAAACGGACCCTCGACAATGCGCACCTTCTGTGAGCGCTTGAACGTCGCGCGTACTTCAGGGGCGGCAGACTCCATCCGGCGCAGGATCCGCTGCACGGCTTCAGCGCGCAATGGTGTGGGGTTGTTGCCCATGCCGACGAAACCCGTGACGCCAGGGGTATTACGCACGACGTACCAGGAATCGTCAGACAGTTTCATCTGCACCATGAGGTAGCCTGGATAGAGGCAGCGTTCTACCGTGCGACGCTTGCCATCTTTGAGTTCGATCTCCTCGACTGTGGGCACAACCACCTGGAAAATCCAGTCCTGCATACCCATGGATTCGATACGCTGCTCCAGGTTGTGTCGAACCTTGTGCTCATAGCCCGAATAGCAGTGCACGATGAACCAGGCGCGTTCGTCGGTCTGCTCCTTGACCTCTTCATCGGCGAAGGGGTCCGGAAGCACGCCGACCTCTTCCGAGCCATCTTCGAATTCGAGCGGCGGAAGAACCTCAGCGGTTTCCTCCACCTCTTCCTCGGACTCGTCGGATGGCGCGGCTACGCCATCCAGGCCCAGTCGTTCGAAGATCGCGTCTGGTGAAAGCTCAAGGGTCGGCAAGGGACCGACTGCATCCTCGGTTTCCTCAAAGACCGGCTCTTCGATCTCTTCTTCGTCGGAATACTCTTCAGGTAGCAAGGATCTCAAACCTCTTCGCCTTGACCGACCAGATAGACCGCGCCAATCAGGGCCACGGCGACGACCACCCCGAGGATGATGAAGAGGACCTGGCCAGTGACAACCTTGCCAAGCAACCAACCGAAGAAGAAGTCCAGGACGCCCAAGAAGATGGACATGCTGAAGGTGACAGCCAGAACGATCTTGGTCATTGACCATCCCTGCTCGAGGGTGGGCCAACGCACCTTGCGCAGTTCCGCTCGTGTAGAACGGAAGTACGCGATGATCGCATTCTCTTTCTTTTCCTTCGTATTGGTCACGGAAGCCTCCGGATCAGCCTCAACCTATACCACTGGGCCTACAGTTCAAGACACCGCCCTATAGGGCGGTGTCTTGTTCATCAGGCAGGCGAGGCAGGAATTGAACCCGCAACCTACGGTTTTGGAGACCGTTGCTCTGCCAATTGAGCTACTCGCCTATGTTTGCCCTGTTGCCAAAGGCGCAATCTCAGCCGCCTTGAGCCCATGATCAGATTTGAACTGATGACCCCTTTCTTACCAAGAAAGTGCTCTACCGACTGAGCTACATGGGCAAACTGGTGGGCAGTGAGGGACTCGAACCCCCGAAGGCGTTACGCCAGCGGATTTACAGTCCGCCTCCTTTGCCGCTCGGATCAACTGCCCGTACAAGCCGACGGTGGGAATCGAACCCACAACCCTCCGCTTACAAGGCGGATGCTCAGCCGTTGAGCTACGTCGGCGCAGCGCTATTGTAGCACAACCGACCTTCGGGTCAAGGATTCGGCCCTCACCGCAGCGGGAGGTAGTATACACGATTCGAAGTCTTTGTCAACAGAACCTTCACCCGACGAGCCAGGGTTAGCCAAAGCGACGTCCACGCGTGGCCCGCCTGTCGAGCAGGGTTTCCAACTGCTGTGGCGTCGTGGCGATGACCGGATCATACTTGATGCCGGGGTAGTGAGCTTCGAAGAATGCGCCCAGGTCGTCGGGCCAGAGGTGAGGATTGACGACGGTGACCGCGCGTTCCTCGAGCCCCGGCCCATAGGCAGCATCGTCGGCGCTGAAGCCAATCGTGAGTTTGAACGTCTCCCAGTATCGACGGCACGCCGCGATCCAGCTCCAGGTGGCGTTTTGGGGGAGGAGCAGATAGTGCCGGCTATAGGCCGTGCGGGGCTGGGCCGGCGGCACTTCCTCTGCAGGGGGCGGTGGCGTGGTAGGTGGCGTCGGCTCGGGCGGCGCCGGCTCAGGCGAGACGGGAGCGGTGGGCCAAGTGGGGTCCTTTGTCGCCTTCAGCGAGACCGCATGAGCGACCAGGGCGGGCAGAAACCGGCCGTAGTCGAAGTTGTCCCACGAGCCCGCGCTTCCCAGGGTGAAGAGGTGTGCGCCGACGACGTAGTAGTCCTCCCGTAACTGGGTATCATACCAGCGCATCTGCTCGATCCACTCCTGCTGCGACATCAGCGGCAGATCCTTGGCGACGTTCGCCTCGGTCAGGAAGAGCGGGATCACCTCGTCGCGCGGGATGAGGAAGTCCTCATACCACCACCGGTAGCGGCACGCCAGCGGCCCCCGGTTGGGGTAGGTGGGACGCCCGGGCAGGGGCTCACCGTACCAGCAGTCCATCGGATCGGCGTACTCGTGGAGCGAGAGGGCGTGGCCGCCTGCCTTTGCCTGACCGAAGACCCCCGTCTCCACGACAGCCTGCATCTCATCCCATTCGGGAACGCCCATGCTGTAGGAGAAGAGCGCCAGGTGGTAGCCTTCCGCGTCGGCGATGTCCATACAGTGCATCATGAACTCGGCCAGCTGCCGGTGGCCATCGGGTCCGGTCGGGTCCTGTTCGTTGATGATCTCCCAGTAATCTACGTAGGTACGATGTTGTTCCCAACGGGGCAGGAGCGTGCTCATCACCTTCTGCGCGCTCTTCTTGAGGTCTCCGGTCAATTCGGGGCCCTCGACATTCACGCGTGGATCCGTCCCGCGCATGAAGCGCCCAACCGTCACGATCTCTGGATCCAGCTCTTTGACGTCCTTGAGCCACCCGATGGATACGACGGCCTTGACGGTGGGCACGTGTGTGCCAGCGGCGAGCAGTTGGCGGATGACTGCCGGCGTCTCGCCTGGCATGATGGCGTGAATCCCTAGCTTGCTCGGCATTGGTGGTGCTATCCTTTCGGGTATCGCGAGTCAGCCATGCGGCTACGTCAGATCCTCGGCCCAGTAGTATTGGTCGTACCGGTGCACGAGGTTCCGTGGATTATCCTCGAACAGCCCGTCGAACGTAATCTCTTCGATCTCACGGGGGTGGCCTGGTGCCGCCGGATGGTATGCGGCCTCACTTGCCGCTCTTCTTGATGTGAAAGCAATCCACTGTCCCAAGTCATCGCGGAAGGCATAGAGTGTCCCCTGCGGCGTGATCGGCGTCTGCGCCCGTTCCTCACGAAAGGGCCATAGGCGTGCTTCGGTTGCCCCATGCTCTTCCAAAAAAGACAGCCACGCTTGTTTCATCCGTTCAGCTACCTCCGGATGGGCATCGATCACGTTGTGTTCCTGCGCCGGATCGTCGATCACGTGATAGAGCTCGGCGGGCAAACCTGCAGGCATACAGATATAGGCCCATTCGTCGTCGGTCACGGTACCGGGTTCCACCGCCCGGTCGGATCCTACCCAGCCGTCGAATGCAGCGCCTCCCAGCGTCTCGGTTCCCTGAGGGTAGCGATTGGAAAAGGCGTAGTCATGTCCTCCCGCATCTCCGTTGACCAGAGGCCAGAACGACTGTCCCTCAACGTGGTCGGGCACCGGTATGTCCATGAACTCCAAGATGGAGGGCATAAGGTCCGGAGGCTGAACAATGCCTGCGACGTGGGTGCCGGCTCCGGCCTCGTCAGGGGGGCGGACGAGGAGAGGGATCCGCGTGGTCGGCTCGTAGAGCCTGCCCATTTCCGCCCCGGGCTTGCCCTGCAGGTTGTGTTCGCCGAAGAGATGGCCGTGGTCTGTGGTCCAAATGATCAGAGTGTTGTCGAATAGGCCAAGCCGCTCGGCCATTTCGAGGAAGTAGCCTACCCACCGGTCCACGAGTGTGACGCAGCCAGCATACAGGGCCCTGACATTCTGCTGCTCGGCTTCAGTCATATAGGTTGGCCGGCCGTACTGGGGATAGTTGATCTGGTCTCCACGGTAGTCCGGTGCTGCATAGCGTTCGTAGTCGTACCACGGGCTATCGAAAGGTTCGTGCGGGTCCCACATGTCGACATATAGGAAGAAACGCTCGTGGTTGTAGTTGGTCTCCAACCACTCGATCGCCTGGGACATCGTACGTGCAACCGGGAACTGCCGCTCATGGCGCCGGTCGAAGTGGTTGCGCAGATAACCGTCGAGGCTCTTGGGGGATTTGATCTTGTGCGGTTGTGCCGGAAACCGGATAGGCAGATCTGGGTTGGTGATCCACGGGTCGCCCTTCTGTCCGTGGGCGAAGTCAATGCCACGGAACCCCCGCGTGTAATTGTAGTCGTGCATCCCAAGCATGGGGGTGTCCCAGATCATCTGGGTATGCACGCCGGCCCGGTTGAGGATCTGGGCCAGGGTAATGTCTTCCTGGCGCAGGGGTTCCCATCCGCGGGTGGGGAAGCCATACCGTCCCACTGCCACATCCCACCGGTTGGGTACGGTGGGGTATGAGGCAATGTAGTATTGGTCGAAGGCGATGGCTTGATCTGCGAAGGCGTCCAGATTGGGTGTCTCGATCCAATCATTGCCGTAGCAGCCCAGGTGGTCCCGGCGAAATGTGTCGTTGACGATCAGGATGACGTTCATCGGGCGGGACCTAGCCACTCGCGCATCTTGGCGACATACTGTGGAAAGACGACCTCTGGCTCGAGCAGGCTGGGTATCCAGCGCTTTTCCCATTCCAGGATCGCGTACCCCTTGTAGCCTCCGGCAACGAGCAGGTCCAGCATCTCCTTGAGGGGGACATCGCCCTCGCCAAGGAGAACGTACTGGTGCCCGCCGTCTGGCGTCGGCGCGGAGTCCTTGACGTGCGTGCTGACCGTGAATGGGCCGAGGTTGGCATACGTGAGGGCAGCCGGCTCGCCGTTGGTGCGGTAGGGATGGTGAAGGTCCCACAGCACACGCACGCGTGGATGGGCCGCCTCGCGCATCAGCCGCGCGAAGACTGTAGAATTCGTCCAGTCGTCGTGGGTTTCGAGCGCCAGGGTGACACCGTAGCCCTCGGCCTCATCGCCGATCCTGCGCAGGTTCTCGACGACGGTCGGGAGGATGCTCTCGACGGTGTGCCCCTCGGGGACACGTCCCCCGTAGACGCGCAGGACCGGTGCGCCCAACTCAGCCGCGAGGGCCAGATTGCGCCGGGTCTCGTCGAAGTTGCGCTGCAGGTCCTCGGCGTCGACCACGGCATAGCGCGCGGATGTCGCGATACCCGAGACGGCGAGCCCGTGGTCCGCGATGAGGCGTTTGGTCGCTGCCAGGTCAGTGGTGAACTCGGTACTCGCGGTGATGTCAAGCGTATCCAGCAGGCCGCGGAAGTCGATGGCATCGTAGCCCATCGCGGCGGCATTCTCGACGATCTGGCGTAGCGTCCATCCGGGACAGCCCAATGTGGTAAACGAGAGCGGTAGCATCGTGCCTCCTTGTGCGAGAAAGCGATAAGGCGAGAGAGCGAGAATCCAGGGTTTCAGAGTTCAGAGTCAAGAAGAGAGAGCCGGGTGTAGACGTCGATGGCGGCGGTGGGGGCGTCGATACTCTCCAGCCAATGGATGAGGCTGACGTGCAGGTCGTGGGCTATGTCCGGGTGGTCGGCGAGGACGCTGGACTCGGCGTAGGGGTCGGCCTCAAGGTCGAAGAGCTCAGGGGTGCTGTCGGGCCCGATGGGCGCATAGGCCCACTTTTCGGAATAGACAACGGGTGTTACGGCTGTGGGTAACACGGTGTCGCCCTGGTTGCGCAGAAAACAGCCACAGGTTGCCGTCTCGCGCAGGGGTTCCTGAGCCTGGCCCCGCAAGCTCTGGGCAAAGGATCGCCCGTGGAACGGCAGGGGAGGCTCGACGTCCAGGCCGTTGAGCTCGACCAACGTGGGCAGGATATCGACTGGCTGCGCCAGGAGGTCGACCTCGCTTCCGCCCTGCAATCCCGGTGCCGCTATGAGGAACGGGATGTGCGCGACCTCCGGGTAGAGCGGCCAACGCCGCCCGTCGCCGTCGTTGATGTTGCTCTTCCCCGTGCGGTTGTGCTCGCCCAAGCTCATACCGTGGTCGGTGGTGAAGATGACGATCGTGCTATCCCACAGATCGAGGTCGCCCAGTTTCTGGAAGATGCGCCCGACCCAGCGGTCGACGAGCTCGGCCTCGGCGCAGTAATGCGCCCGCAAGTTGCGCAGCTCCGCAGCAGTGTAGTCGTCGGCCTTGCCATAGTTCGGGTGGAGCATCGGCGTGCCGGTGTAGGTCGGGTCGTACTTCCGGACCATGTACTCAGGCGCATCCCAGGGCTCGTGGGGATCGAAGAAATCGACCCAGAGGAAGAAGGGGCGGTAGCCATCGTTCTCCTCCAACCAACGGGCGACGCGTGCAGCCGTGCGATAGGGGAAGGTTTCCTCTTCACATTTGGGATAGCGGTTGGTCCAGCGATGGAGGTCGACGAGGTTGCGGTCCTGGAAATGGTGCCCCGTGCGCGTCTTTTCGCGGGGCATCACGGGCAGGATGGGATCGTTCATATGCAGGAGGTCGATGTCACCCTCCTGTCCCCGCACCTGGAAAGCACCGTTGAAGACCCGGTTGAAGCCGGTGTTGAAAAGATGGGGGCAGTCGCAGATGAGTTGCGTGATGTACCCGTGGCGGTTCAGCAGTTGGGGCATGAGGTTCTTCTCGGCTAACTGCTGCCACGGGTACCACGGCCAGGCATAGCGCCCCGAGATCAAGTCCGTCCGCTCCGGGATTGTGGGAAAGCTACCCGTGTAGAATCGCGACATGCTGACCGCCCGGCTGGAGAAAGCATCCAGATTCGGTGTAGCGACGGGGATGGCGGCCCGATCGAAGAGATTATCGTACCGGTAAGTGTCGGCATTGATGATGAGGATGTTGTAGGGTCGGTCTGGCATTTCCAGCGAGCCGATCTCCTTCGTCCGTGCGTCCTGGTATTCAGGTCCGGTCAGTTTCTGCGATGTGCTATCGGCCATAGTTGGATACCTCCTATGTCTATCTATCGGGCCTTCCTGGCGGCTCCCACAGATATGGGTCTATGTCGAACGCGGAGCCTTTAGGAAGGCGCTATGTGGCACCCCGGGGCATATCGCGGCTAGCAATGACATCGATACCGGTGCCCAATGCATCTGCGAGCACCACTTGCTCCATCTTCACCGGTGCCTCGATTTGAACCGTGCGGATCGCTTCGAGCAGCTCCGAGATTCGGGGCTTGGGGAAGGGCTCTTTGGTGTAGACGGGGACGAGGGGATGTAGCCCGCCCGACACGCGGACCGTCGTCGCAACCATACGACGCGGATCGGTCAACTCCCGCTGAACGTAGGCGATGCCGCGGGCGCAGTTGTTGCCCTCGACGTTCAGGATAGTGCTGCCCTCGTGGGTCACCTGAAGGGTGCAGCCCATAGGGCAGGTGATGCAGATGATGTTCTCTGTGATGACTGGCATAGGGTGGCTTTACCTTTCGTCTGCTAGCGCGGGGTCACGTTGACCCGTAGCTCATGGGAGCCCCTGACCTTATCGTAGTCGCGTTGGCGCAAGGTGATGTTGACCATCTCGCCAGGGCGGGCATAGCGCGCTCCCTGGCGCGCGACCAACGTCTCGCCGTCGAGGACCTCGATGCGCACGGCCTGCTCCAGTGGGCGTGTGACCCGCATCTGCAGGCGCACTTCGCCCTCGGTCAGAGCTATCGGGTCGACGGTGTGGGGTACAACATAGCGGACATTGTCGCCAGCAACGGTCGGGACTACCTTACCGGTTGGTGCCGCATTCCCCAAAGCATAGCGCGCAGCGCTCGCTCCGGCCAGGTAGCCCGCCTCGGTGACCCAGTCCACCAGATCGTAGACGTGGACGACGTTGCCGGCGGCGAAGACCCCCGGCGCGCTGGTCTGGTACCCCTGATCGACGATGGGACCGCCCGTGACCGGGTCGAGGCGGACACCGGCTTTCTGCGAGAGCTCGTTCTCGGGGATCAGACCCACCGAGAGCAGGAGCGTATCACAGGGGATGATCTCCTCTGTGCCCGGAATGGGCTGCCATTTCTCGTCCACGGCCACTGCCTCTACGGCCT
Organism: Chloroflexota bacterium; assembly: GCA_022707665.1. GTDB lineage: Bacteria > Chloroflexota > Anaerolineae > B4-G1 > SLSP01 > PWVB01. Next base: position 533 of record JAKJAE010000037.1, on the reverse strand, counting down.
CGACGCGTTCCCTGCCGATGATGCGCTTGACGGTGTGGCGCAGTTGCAGGGGGATGTCGAAGTCCATCAGACACTGGACGTAGTTGCGGCTGAGGCCCGTCAGGTAGGGCATCACCTCGAGCACACGCTCGACCTTGGCGCCCTCGAAGGTCAGGCGTCGCGCCATGATCATACCGATGTCGCCCGAGCCCAGGATCACAACCTGTTTCCCGGGCATATAGCCTTCGACGTTCACCCATCGCTGTGCGGTGCCTGCCGTGTAGACGCCAGCCGGGCGCGTGCCCGGGATGCGGATCTGGGCCCGCGTGCGCTCGCGACAGCCCATCGCGAGCACCAGCGCCCTGGTGCGCAGCTCGTTGTAGCCGTCGCGCGCACTGGTGACAAAGACGCTGCGCGTGCCGTTGCCGCCAGGGTCCGGTTCGATATCGAGGACCATCGTGTCAAGCAGTGTGTCAACGCCGAGGCCCACGGCCTCGTTGATGAAGCGCTGGGCGTAGCTCGGGCCGGGGAGATCCTCTCCGAAGATCTCCAAA